>DTYO01000163.1 GCA_012961845.1 Thermodesulfobacteriaceae bacterium | reverse complement strand
TTGCGGCAGTTGATCATCTGGGCGGGATAAAGGAAAAGGTGCGAAATCTCGTATATATGGGTATGGGAGAGCCCCTTGCAAACTATGCAGCAGTGCTGAAATCCATCGACATACTCACCGCTGATGCGGGCCTTAATTTTTCGTTGCGTCGAATCACCGTGTCCACCTGTGGTCTTGTACCGGAGATCCTGAACCTTGGCCGGGATACAGATGTAGGACTTGCGGTTTCCCTGCATGCTCCTGACGATTTGACAAGGAGCGGTATTATGCCTGTGAACCGGCGCTATCCGGTGGGTCGGCTTGTCCAGGCCTGTCGGGATTATCGCCTTTCCCGTCGGAGGCGCATCACTTTTGAGTACCTGCTGCTTGACAGGGTCAACTCAGGTGTCTGGCACGCCAGGGCTCTGGCGGAACTGCTCAGGGATATTCCTTCAAAAATCAATCTCATTCCTTTTAATGAAAGTCCAGGGCTCCCCTTCAGGTGTCCTCCACGGAAAGACGTCTTGAATTTTCAGGAAATACTCAGGCAGGAGGGTTATAATACTGTTATAAGGAAAAGCAGGGGGGCCGATATCTCTGCGGCATGCGGTCAGCTTTTCAGGTCAATTGAATCCAGATTATGTACTTCGA
Organism: Thermodesulfobacteriaceae bacterium; assembly: GCA_012961845.1. Classification (GTDB taxonomy): domain Bacteria; phylum Desulfobacterota; class Dissulfuribacteria; order Dissulfuribacterales; family UBA3076; genus DTYO01. Next base: position 2,642 of record DTYO01000163.1, on the reverse strand, counting down.
CTGCCTAATATTTCCGGCAGTTTTGAAAGTACCTTCCGGGCAAACCGGAAAGTACGACCTTGAATGTATATTTCCATGGAATTATTTAAAAAATTATTGTCCAGCGGTTGGATTGCATAATGTGGATTGAAAGGAGAAGTGACAAGAAGGCCGCATCGGCCACCTGAAATTACTGGCTGTATTACAGCACCTGATGTGAGATATGTTGCCCCGAACCTGATCGGGGTTAATACGACCCATTGAGCCTTGAAAGGTTTTTTATCCCGGATTATGTACTTCCAATGCCGAGCAAAAAGAATTTTACTTTAAATTGCGGCCTATTATAAATTGCAAGAAGTGGTTTGCAATTCACCCAAAAGGTGCTTCCATGCGGCAACAGAATTGTTCGGCATTTTAAGTGCACTGTCTGGGTTTATCTTTTCTTGTTAATCTTTTCCCGTAAGACCCCGGAAGGTCGAAACGTTACCACTCTTCTGGGAGCAAGCATCAGGTCTTTTCCTGTATGCGGATTCCGGCCTCTTCTCTGTTTCTTGTCTTTTACGGTGAATTTGCCAAACCCGCTTATCAAAACATTGTCTCCCTGTTCGAGGGTGTGTTTGATGATTTCCAGAAAGTTCTCTACGGCTTTGATGGAATCAGCCTTGGTAAGAATTTCTTTCTCGTAAATTCGGTTGACGAGATCAGCTTTTGTCAGTGTCATGTTGATTCCAAACCTTTCTGCCCTGAATTCTGCTCAAGGAGTATTTTAACAACAGGCTACCTCTGAAAATCAGGAATTTTGTTCCGAAACAAGGCGCACAGGAAAAATAACCGCAGTTATTGTAGTGATATTTCGAAGATTATTTTTAGAGTGCAACACTTTCGCAGGGCAAAAGAACAATTTTTCAGGGTGCCCGTTAACCTTTTTCAATCAACAGCCCGTTAAAAAATGCAGGCAACCAGGCTCTCTCTATTGGTAAAGAAAAAGAGCCATAAAGTCAAGATGATAAGTCTGTTTTTAATGGACAAGCCGCGGCAGAATCCATGAAAGCACAAAAAACATCAATTTTCCAAGCTGTCCACCATCTGTTTCAGCTCTCTGACTGGAATCTGGCCTGGAGCAGTTTCTTTGTCGTGGGCAGGTGCAGCATAAGTCAGAATTGCGCCTGTGTACAGACATGCCAGCCTGCTGGCCTTTCCTGCTGTTCCCATGCAGAATGCGATCAGAGGCAGGCCCTCCCTTTGTCTGCAGAAATACAGGGACAGAACTCTGAAGACGTCGTTCAGATCTCTGGCCATGGTAACGATCTTTCCGATGTCCGCGCCGGCAGTTTTTTCTTCGATGAGGACCTGTATAAGGTGGTCTTCAGCAGGAGTGCCGGAGAAATCGTGGTAAGAAATGATTGTTTTTACAGCATTCCTGCGGGCTTCCTTCAGGACCCTGTCCCTCAGGACATGATCTGTGGCCAGTTCGATGTCCACGTAATCCGCACCGGACGAAACGGCCTTGACAAGGAGATCAATCCTCTGTCTTTCTGTCCCCTGGAAGCAACCGCCTTCATCTGCAGACCTGTTTGTAAAAATGACAGGAAGCGGTCGGTGTCTTATGAACTCGCCGACATCAAAGGCCCATGGGTCTTCCAGGGTATCCAATCTGATCTCAACAACGTCTGCAACGCAGCTGATCGCCTGGATACACCTGTAAAGCCGGCGCGGAGTTGATTCTGCCAGGGATACGCATATCATGGTCTGCCAGAAGTCACCTGCAGGCAGGCCTTCAAATGACGCCCTGTCTGTCGTGCCTGCGGGAGGCTGAATCGCAGGGCGGACCGCTGTACCTATGCCGTCCAGCATCTGCAGCACCCTGCAGCGACTTACAGCATGGGAGGGACTGGAAATCGTGATGCCGCAGGGAAACCTGCGGCTGTTTACAACCATACAGGGTCATGACTGTGCGAAATATTCATCCGTGTCAGGGTCAATGCCCTGGAGATAGGAAGTTATTGCCTGATCGTACCGGCTGGTGGTGGCAAACACCTTTCTGGCCAGTTCAAAACGAGTTTTAAGCGTGGTGGCACCGTTATTTTCCTCCATCTCTTTCAGGATTGTGGAGTAGTCGGACGGCTCCACTACAACGGTAACATAACGGAAATTTTTTGCAGAAGAACGAAGGAGGGTCGGACCACCGATGTCTATGTTTTCTATGGCGTCAGCAAGGGTAACTCCTTCCCTGGCTACCGTCTTTTCAAAGGCATAAAGATTTACCGCCACTAGATCCACAGGCAGGATTCCATTTTCTTCCATCTGCTTGGCATGGGCCGGATTGTCGCGAAGTGCCAGGATCCCCCCGTGAACCCTGGGGTGGAGCGTTTTGACTCTGCCGTCCATCATTTCCGGGAATCCGGTAAGCTCCGATACATCTTTTACATCTATTCCTGCTTCCCTGATCACCCGTGCGGTTCCACCGGTGGAAATAATTTCGACACCGAAAGCCTTTAGTGCTCCAGCCAGATCCGCTATTCCTGTTTTGTCTGTAACACTGATCAGCGCCCTGTTGATTTTTGACATATCCTCCCCCTGCATGCCGCCGCTGCCTTTTATGCTAAAAATGGTCGGGACGAGAGGATTTGAACCTCCGACCCCAGCGTCCCGAACGCTGTGCT
>DTYO01000162.1 GCA_012961845.1 Thermodesulfobacteriaceae bacterium | reverse complement strand
TTTAAATTAAAACCAAGGGTGTCTCATTTTCATTGACATGTTCCGCATCTGGTCCGTAAAGGTATGATACCGGGTGCCTGGAAAGTACAGATGGAGCACCAGGCATTTCGCAAATACCGTATCCTGCGGAGGAGACCGGTCAGCCGCCGAGGCGGAACGGTCTGCAATACGCCGCCGTCTCTCTATACGTTCATTTTCTTTCAGAATATGAAGTTCGTTTCTAGGATGCCTATGGATTTTTCAGGCAGGTAATATTTGTCACATCGGCATATTTCCAGAGAGCATCCACAAGTTTCTGGTTAACCTGAAAAGAGGCCACAGGGATCGGTTCGACACCATCGATGAAGGGATTGTCCACAGGTATCTTGCCAAATCCGCACTTGGCTGTTTTGCCAGGATAAGGCCTTCTGAGCCACGCAGGACCCTCGGCAGAGTCTCAAGAGATCTATTCGATCTGGTACAGCAGTTTCGGGGTTGTTCGGAAGTAATCGAAATGTACAGCTACAAGCTGCTGGAAAGAGTTTTAAAAGAACAGTGCAACCTTACTGAAGACAGAGACAAGCCGGTCGAACTCAAGGCGCCAAAACAGATTCCTTCAGACTCCCTGCAGAATCCTTCCGATCCGGATGCCACCTATAGTGGCCACAAAGGCCAGGGTTACCAGGTACAGATCCAAGAGACCTTTTCTGATCAGGACGAAGGAGACAACCTTCGTTTGATCACAGACGTAGAAGTGGAACCGGCCCATAACAGCGATGCCAACGCGCTCATATCGGCCGTCGAATCCACGGCAGAACAGGGTCTGAAGCCCAGGGAACTGACCGCCGATCCTCTTTATGGCAGTGATGAGAACCACGAACAGGCTAAAGAGCACGGTGTGGAATTGATTGCCCCGACAATGGGTTCTTTCGATGAGGCCGGATCACTGCCTGCCCCCGCGGCAAGTGTCCGGCAACTGTGAAGAAGAGAAAAAGAATCAGTATCGGTTTTTCTTTCCCCGACTGTGAAGCCTGTCCCGATCTTTCCGGATGCCCGGTTAAGAAAGGAAAGAAACACTATTATCTGCGCTGTTCGAACAAAGAGATACGCATAGCCAGGCGCAGAAAAAACGAACAGACCGAGGCGTTTCAAGATCGCTACCGATGGCGGGTAGGTATTGAGGCCACCATGAGCGAATACGACAGACGGACCGGGGTAAAACGCCTCCGCGTCAGAGGGCTGAAAGCCGTCCGCTACTGTGCGACCCTGAAAGCGCTCGGCATTAATATTAAGGACAGCTGCGGCCAGAACTGCTTCTATGATGCCGGGAGATGATCTCTGCCGGGCCTGATAGACTTGCAGGGCGTGATTTTTCATTTTTCAAAGAGCATTTTACGGCAATTGGAATCGAAAATTACCAGTTAAAATGGCCAATCAATGGCCACGGTCGAATAAAGAGCATATGCTCATAAAATACGGCGCCAGCAGCGCTGACTTTTTACGAGACCATCAAGCTTCTTTTCATCCATGAGACCGAAATGTGGCATAGCCAAGAAACCTCCATCAATTATCACTCATCACTGACGGGCCAGACAAAGAAATTTTTTTCTTTCTTTATTCCTACTCCAAGAGCCCCTTTGGTTAAATACAGGGCCCACGCCCAATCGGTTTCAAAAAAACTGGTGGTGGACGACCAATAGACATCTTTTACATCAGTGAAAGGATGCCCCGGGGGCAAAGCCGGCGAGTGGGTGGAACAATCAACAAGTGATTCCAGTTCATTAATACAGGGAAGCCGCCAATGCAATCCATCACCAGCCCTGTTTCCGTTTAATTGTTCCACTAGGTCAAAAGATCCGGGCCAGCTTGTAGCTTCCTCCGAAAGGGAAGCCTTCCTGAGCCATCTCAGGCCGGTCAGCCTGTCTATTACGCTATAATCGAGGACTTCAAATCTGGGAGAGGGCCAAGTCAGACCCATAGTGGTTTCCCCGTCCTGGCCGGTATTGCCGCACGGCAACTCCACTCCGGCGGAATCGTAGCAGATCCGCTGGCCGGTTGCGGGAAGGACTGTACTTCTCCCTCTAACCGGCCATAGGAGAAAATACTGATCCTTTCTTCCATAAAACAACCGGGCACCCTCCATGTGAATATACCAGGCATAGGCGGGGTTGATGGCTGCACTGGTAGAGGTCCAGTACCATCCGAGGAAGATATTTGAGAAAGGATGGCCCTGCGGCAGGGCGGGACGCCTGGTTTCGTAAGAGACAAGGCTTCGTAGTTCGCGTCTATTAGGCAGCCGCCAATCCGAAAAACCGTAAGTCTTGCGTCTATTCATGTCTAAAATGAACTCCAGGGCTTCCTGCCACATAAGAGGAAATTCCGCTAGATTGGCATTGGTAGTCCAGGCAAGCCCGGTAAGATGATCGAGGACAATATCGCTGACCGCTTCAAATCTTGGCTCCGGCCAGGAGAGACCTCGGCGATATTCACCATCCTGGCCGGTTTCAGCACATGAAATAATTTCCCCGGCCATATCGTAGCAGTTGCGTTGGCCGGTTTGTAAAAAGCCGTGTGGGGCATGATCCACTTGCCTCGCCTGTTTATGCTCCATCAAGACCTCTGTGTTCCTTTTCCATGAAATATCCTTGGGGATCGTCAAAATAGTACTGCATGTCCAAGAGGAGCAGATGATGCCCTTTTTCTTCCTTGATCATCCGCTCCAAGAACTTCTTCTCCAGTGGATCACCGGCCGTTTTCCGCTTTTCCTCATAGAATTTTACGCTTTCCCGTTCAAAGTCGATGCTGATCTGGAGCGCTTCGGAAAAACCCACGTCACTTTGGACTTCGGACCGATGTTTCTCCGCTGCCTTCTGAAATGCAGCACGAGCGTCCATGAGTTCACGGTCGAATAGGCTGCAGCTCTCAGGCCATGCCTGGCCCGATTTCATGGATTCATATATGTCCCGTATGCCCTTTTCGTGGTCTGTTTCCTCGTCAAGAAGCATCTGAAATACTTCTTTTCCAAGTTTGCCCGGACATGTCCTGACAGCTTTTTCGTAAAAGGCTTTTTCCTTGCTTTCAAATTCAAGCGCGACACAGAGCATATTCATAAGTCCGGCATGTTTTCCTGCCATAGAACCCCCTGTTTCTGAATTGATTTCTTGCTCAGCAATGTTATACCCCCGGACTTTGCCTTGTCTCGGGGCGCTCTTTTAGGTCTCTGACCAACTGAGCCACCTGAAGTCCCAAGGAGACGCACTGTTTGCCCATCATGCAGGCATCAGCTTCCTCGTTTTCAAGATATGTTTCAAGCTTTTTTCCTTCCTTTTCCAGATGGACCACCCAGGCCTTTTTATCAGTGTCATAATGGACTTCGACGTCAATATCACATTCGCCGACGTCCGGATAAATTTGCCTGATTTTTTCGCATAGTTCCTTTTTGTCGATCATGACGGCACCTCCTGTAAGGTATTGGATGCTGTTTTTCCATTGTGGATAATAAAGCCTGTATGATTATAGCCCTTTTGTCCTTTAGAGCAGACGATAGGGGTAAGCCCGTTTGGTCCATTCATTGGAAGGAAAATCCGCCTCAAGCTTTTCATAAAGGAAATTTCTTGAATGCTGCCTCCAGGACCCTGGATCGGTGCGAAATAACCTGGGGAGCATGGCCGTAGTGGACCTGCTCCGGAGTCATAAGACCTATGCCG
>DTYO01000161.1 GCA_012961845.1 Thermodesulfobacteriaceae bacterium | reverse complement strand
GCTGAACGGTGACGTCCAGGGCTAGGTAAACCCCATCCGGAGCAAGACCAAATAGGGGAGTCATGAGGATGGCCCGTCTGGTACTCCCGGGTAGGTTGCTTGAGGTGCCGGGCAACCGGCATCCCAGATGAATGATCACCACCTGGCGGCCGCCAGGTACAGAACCCGGCTTACAGGGTGTCTCCAGCCTCATGCTCTTTTTGTAGTATCCTGAGCTCTCTGCATCCACCTTACCGGAGTACCTTTTGACATGACCGTTACCATAACCGACATACAGAAGAAAAAGACCTCAGGCGAAAAAATCACCATGCTGACCGCCTATGACTACAGCATGGCCAGGCTCATCGACCAGGCTCGGGTGGACATGGTCCTCGTTGGAGATTCCCTGGGAATGGTGGCACTGGGATACAGTTCCACGGTCCCTGTCACCATGGAAGAGATGCTGCATCACTGCAGGGCGGTGTCAAGAGGCGTAAGACATTCCTTTCTGGTAGGTGACATGCCTTATCTCTCCTATCAGGTATCTGAAGAAGAGGCAGTTAGAAATGCGGGGCTCTTCATCAAGACTGCAGGCTGTCACGGAGTAAAGCTGGAAGGAGGCTCTGAGAGCGTCCCTGCCATTGAGAAAATTACCAGGGCCGGGATCCCGGTAATGGGCCATATAGGTCTGACTCCACAGACAGCCACCGCTCTGGGAGGCTATTCGGTACAGGGAAAAGACGTGGAGTCCGGAAGGAAGCTTGTGGAAGATGCGCAGGCAGTTTCGGATGCAGGAGTCTTTGCCATTGTGCTGGAATGCATCCCGTCACCGCTTGCGGCATTGATCACTGAAACAGTTCCGATTCCCACTGTGGGAATCGGCGCAGGAAATCACTGCGACGGTCAGGTCTTGGTAACCAACGACCTGCTGGGCCTTTACGACAAATTCACCCCCGGGTTCGTAAAGAAATATGCAGACCTAGCCCCGGTTATCAGAAAGGCCCTTTCAGAATATGTCAGAGAAGTGGAAGACGGCGGGTTTCCTGACGATGAGCACAGTTTCAGGGGCAGTGACGCCGTCATGGCGGAAATCATATCAGGCATGAAAAACGGCTGATACACCCGGACACCTCTGAAAATTATTTTTTTGCCCCGCAACTGCGTTGAACGCAAAAAACAATTCTCGAAATATCACGAACATGTCTGCTGTCATTTTTCCTGTGCGCCTTGTTCCAAAACAAAATTCCTGATTTTCAGGAGATTCCACTGGTTTTCAACCGGGGCTCACAACCACATAACCAGGCCTTTCCCCTGTCAGTTTGATCCTTCCGAGTCCGAACTGTTCGACAACCCATGTGTTGGTGCATAGGTGACTGGTAATGCATTCACTTGACCAGCCGCTCTCCCCGCATGCCAGAACCGCAGGCAGTATCAGCTGATCCGTAAGGTACCTGTCTGCATCAGCCCTGCTTTCCAGAAACCCCAGCAGGCCTGAGACAGCTTCGTCGGCAACCTTTTCAGCCGGTCTGCCCCTGGCTCCAAGAGCCGTAAATCCCCCGTACATGCCTGGGCCTCCCACCCAGCAGAACGCCAGGCTTCCCGGGCAAGCTGCGCCGACATCCAGTTCTTCTATCTCCACCTTCAGCCCGTATTTTTCCAAGCTGCTCCTCATCCTCTGGGCCTGCCTCCGCCTAACGTGGGCAGGGAGCCTGGAACTTGCTGAAATCGCCTTCACCTTTTCAGGCGTCGATCCGCCGGTTTCCGGATTGAACGGTTTTATTTTCTCTGCAGGTCGGATCCATACGCGCACTTCGCCTCCTCCCCGGGGATACCAACCCCATCTGACAAGCTCCAGATCAAAATCAGCTCCCATGGCAGAAAGTACCGGCCTGAATACATGGTCGAGATAATGGAAACATGGACTCCACGGCACGTGGGTCCCTCCCCGTACAGTGACCCTTGAATTGCCTCCGGAAAATGCAAGGGGCAGCAAAACCGTCTGCAGCACAAGAACAGCCGAGCCGGCTGTCTCAATCTTGAATTCATACCGCCCCGGTCTGACACTGCCAGGCCTGAAGACTATATGCATTGACCCTGGCCTGCATCCCTCCAGTCCTGCACTGCATATGCTGGCCGCCGCCCGGACACAGGCGAGGTGCTGTGCCCGCAATCCAGGCTTCGGACGTCTGGCCCTGATATTGCGAATCTCTACGGGCCGGCCGGTGATAGCGGCAAGGGTGAGCGAACTTCTCAGGACCTGGCCGCCGCCTTCGCCGTATGATCCGTCTATCTCCAGGAGGAAATGACCGAACGAGTTCTTTTTTCCCGATTTCTGTGTCATACCCGGCCCTGTACATTGGTCCTCATGATATTTATCTTATCATTGTTGAGATCAGCCGTTCAACACGAAACCACAGGTAGGAAATAAGAATCAACTGATGAATGTCTGGACTGTTTTAAATTGACACTGCAGTTTATAATTTTTAGTCTATTTGATACCTATGAAAAGCAGGAATGCTGTTACGGACCCGGGAGCAAAAGCCAAATAGCCTCAGACATTGCAGGACATCTCACAAAATCGTTCTTTTGCTCGATGGACTGGTTGCGGAGTAAAAGAACAATTCGCAGAGGTAACATGCTGTCTGTCCGGAAATGATGTTCATGTTCGAGGTTACGGAATTCTAGAAAATTGGGCCCAGATT
>DTYO01000160.1 GCA_012961845.1 Thermodesulfobacteriaceae bacterium | reverse complement strand
TCTTTTTGCAGGTCCTGTAGCTGAAACCAGCGCCCTTTTTGCCATGTTCCTCTACGTTTCAGGGCTTCAGTCGCTTTTTTTCGCCATGTGGTTCGATATGGATTATAATAAGCGTCTTCGATGATTCTTCCGCGTGTTTTACATATTGCCACATCATTTCCCTCAAATCCTTCAGATATTTCCGGTCCGTTCATACACAAACTCGTCAGGGCTGAGAAAAAACTGGGTCTTTCATGCGCCGTGTTGACACCAGCGGGTACAAAACCTGTTTTATGGCCCGGAGATTACAGGGTATACCGCTACAGGTATGCTCCCTGGTCATTGCAGCGGTTTTCCAGCCGGACAGGGGGAATACCTGCTGCTCTTGACAGGTCTCCCTGGCTGATAGCCCTTGTTCCACTGTTTCTGTCAGGTATGGCCGTCTGCCTGTTACGCATGGCCGGGGACTACGATGTCATACATGCCCACTGGTCAATCTGTGGTGCGGCAGCAGCCCTTACCCGCCATTTGCATCGCCTGCCTGTCATCACTACCCTGCACGGTACCGATCACCACAAAGGGATGGGCGGCGGACCGTATGGCTGGTTGCATGGAAGAGCTGTCAGCGGGTCCAGATTTCTTGCCGGGGTAAGCAGAGCAATTGTTTCAGAAACCGTGTCCAGGTTTGGCCTTATGGAGGACAAGGTTTTCTTTATTCCAAACGGGGTATCCGAATCGTTTTTTAGTGTCAGGCGCAGCTTTGCTCCCGGGAAGAAAGTGAAATTTCTTTTTGCGGGAAGCCTGATAGAGTTGAAGGGCGTGGATTGTTTGCTGAAAGCCTTTGCCGGCACGGAAAGCACGGAGAATTGGCATCTCGGTATAGTGGGAGACGGTCCTGAGCGGACAAGACTCGAAGCCATGGCTGTTTCTCTGGGAATTGGACCGAACGTGACTTTTTCAGGGGCAATTGTCCCTGACGGTATGCCCGAACTGATGGCAGAGCATGATGTTCTTGTTCTCCCCAGCTACCGGGAGGGCCGCCCGAGCGTGGTGCTTGAGGCCATGGCCGCAGCCATGCCGGTGGTGGCTACAGATATTCCCGGCACCAGGGAACTGGTGCAGAACGGGCGGACAGGCTGGCTGTTTCCGCCTGGTAATGAAACAATACTTGCTGATATACTGACATCCATACTGGCGGGAGAGAAGGATCTGAGGGCTGCCGGAACTGCTGGAAGGAAGTGGATGGTCGAAAACGAACTGACCTGGGCCGAGACCGCAGAGCGGTACAGGGAACTGTATTTCAGGGCTGTACGATGACAGATGGAGCACCTCGCAATCATAAACCTTCCTTGATGCTGTTCATTCCTGCATTTACAGGCGGAGGGGCCGAACGGGTGGCCTCAAATCTCCTCTCTTTTCTTGAAAAACATTTCGATATTGTTCTCGTCCTTGTAGAAAACAGGCGTACCTATCCAGTCCCTGGAAATGTACGTGTAGAGGCGTTGTCAGGTTCTCTTGGCGGATTAACGGCGCATATCCTTAGGATCCCTCTGCATATCCTGTCCCTGGTTCGTCTTGTCAGGAGATACCGTGCGGATGTTGTGCTCAGTATCCTGGAGCAGGCCAATATTATCAACATATTTGCAAGTCGCATCATTCCCTATAAGGTGGTGATTTCACAACACATAGAGCCCCGCAGACAATATGGAAGCAAGGGGGTGCTGGGTAAAATCATTTTTTCTGCTTCACGCATTCTGTACAGGAAGGCACATCACGTCATCTCCGTTTCGCGAGGCATAAAGGATGTACTGCTGAGGGATTATTGCCTGAGACCGGATGCGGTGACGGTCATATACAACCCCATCGATGGGAGATTTTTTTCAACTTACTCTGCAGATCCTCCTCTCTTTGAGCTGCCGGAGCGTTTTTTGCTCCATGTCGGCCGGCTGCGATTAGCCGCCAAGGCGCAGGATGTCCTGCTGGAGGCATTTCGAAAAGTCAGCAAGCGTCATCCCGGGCTTGCCCTGGTGCTTGTGGGAGAGGGAGAAGACAGAAGAAAAATAGAAGATATGGTCAAGGAATATGATCTTGAAAGATCTGTAATATTCGCTGGATGGCAGGAAAATGTCGCAGCCCTTATGAACCGGGCTGAAATCGTGGTTTTGCCGTCGAGGTACGAGGGGTTTCCTATGGTCCTTGTAGAGGCCCTTGCCATGGGCTGTCCGGTGGTGGGTGCCGACTGTCCTACCGGTCCCCGAGAGATATTAGGTGACGATGAATACGGTCTTCTGGTGCCGGTGGAGGATCCTGACTCCCTGGCTGCAGCAGTTGAGAGGCTTCTGGAAGACGAATCCCTCAGAGCTCATTACAGTAGGCGGGCCCTTGAAAGAGCGGACGATTTTGATCTGGAAAAAATCGGGAATCAGTATAAACGTGTGCTGAATAGAGTGATGGCGAAACAGGCCGAATGAGTTCACAGGCTTACAGACAGAAAGGCGGCATTATGCAGTGGAAAGCGGCTTATGACTGGGGCAAGCTTAAACCCAGATTATTCGCTTCAAAAGCCGAATAGATGCTAATTAGCAGAAATTACCATATGTTACATTAAACTGAAGTTTCCTAATTATTTCATGCTGCCAGCCGTAGTAATGCTGCTACGATGGAATTAGCTGCCGATTTACCAGGTGGCGGGCAAAGTTTTGCAAAATTGTCATCCAAGGCTGCTTTTGCAACCAGCCTTCGAATATCCGAGAAGGCAAAATGGCCGCGACCATTGACTGCATGCCTCCGCCCTGGAGTTTTTTCCAGGCGGCAGGCGTAATCAAGGCAAGTGAAGTAGCCATCATGCGGAAGTCTAGGTGATTCGTTGCCGCTACAGGATTCCTGGTCTGGGTTGCGGCGCTGCCCATATCCTGCTTCAGCTCTTTGAAACATACCTCTATCTTCCAGCGGGCACCGTAGTATTCGATAATCTCAGCAACGGACAGGGTCAGGTCGGTGGAGAACAGGACAACCCACTGGGCCTTGCGATAAATCCACACTACCAGAACCGGACTTTGCAGTGTCTTAAGCATGACAACCTGGTCATGAGCAAGAACTGAACGCTTCCGCCCATAGAGATTGATCGTATATTCCTGTGCCGACTCCCGAATTGTTCAACGACAATTATAATTCCCGGTCAGCGACAACTATTATTCCCGACTCAACCAATTAACTTTACAGAGTTATTTTTTTCAATATTTTGTTTATTCCTTGCAGGTTCCCTGCGATATATTTATCCTTGCAATACCAATCCATAGGACAGGACAATTCTGAGGAGCGAGCCGAGCGCCGAGATTGGTGCCAAGCTTGCTGCCGTATTTCCTGGGACGGCCCGGCCCTCTTTTTTTCTTTGCCTTAGGCAGGTCAAACAGAGGGATTTTGGGTGAGGCCATGAAGGTGTAGTATCGTTTTTCTTGATACCGCTAAACCCGAAGAGTGTTTCAAGAGCCCGGAGAAGATTTGATGTTCTGGATGAGGCAAAGGGCAGTATGATGGCAGGGATGGTGTATGTAAACCATGTGCCGCGTTTCTTCCCTTTTCTGGACCATGCAAATTCTTCTTTGAGTTCACTGATCAATGAGTGTAGTATACGCATACGAGGTTACTGAATATGTTTGTTTTTTTTGCGATTACAATATAACATGATGGGGCCTCGTTTTCATTATTAACATGCTGTATTTGTTAAGAAAACACCGATTCCAACAAAAAATGGGCTCAAAAACATTCAATAATTTCAACAAGTTGTCGAACCCAAAAACACTATCTTGCTGATTTTATAGAAATTTTTTCCCAGCCACATCTGCTGATATTTTGGATCATTACGGCCGAGCCGGTGAAAAAACGAGAAACTTCAGGCATGAAATATAGTGAATCGAGAAGTCTACCCAAAAAGTGTGGCGAATTCAACGAAAAAGGTGTTCTGCATTTGAAGCCGCAAGAGGGAGTGCGATTTTACCAAATCTACTGCATTGTCAGAGGCTTGAAGTACCATAGTACGTCTGAGTCCCCTCCGCTTTACATTTTCGGTAAACTTGTGAGCTGAATTGTCCGGGTTAAAATTTTCCATGCCGCTCCGTTTCAAGAAGGAGCATTTTGGTGTAAGGAGTGAGGTACCTGAAGACGTGATCGAAGCCGGAGACCTGAGGCTGGATGGAGGTAAGGAAAATAAGATGTATACATATACAGATACTGATCGACGATCTGGCGGCCATACCGAGTGCATCTCCAGCACATGAACAAGACATGGAACTGACGCAGAAATAGCGGGAACGAATGGAGGTTTTCGACCTTAGAGCTTGTCTGCCCAGTGATCAGGAACGTACGATGTGAGACATTTTCTGTTTGATGTGAACACAGTTGTGGATATCTGCGCCAAGAGGGAGCCATATTGCCATGCGGCTCTTGATGCCCTTGAAAAGATTAAATCCGAGGGACTCGTCCCGTGGCTGTATGTAGGATCTGTTCAGAACATGCAGTATACGCTGGCTTCCGAACTGCTGCGACTGGGGCGTGTGCAGGAAAGGACGGCTTCAACGCCGGCCGCTCTTAAAAAGGCCGGGCATCTGCTGGAAAGGTTTGCCAGGGAGGTGAGCTGGCTTGCAGCATTGTCTGGGGAAGGACATGTGTTTCATGCCGATGACCCTGAATATGAACAACTCATCAGGGCAGTGGACCGCTTTCCGGAAGACAGCATGAAGATCCTTACAAGGGACAGGAAAATGCTTGATGCGTATCCTGAGAAGACCATCAGCCCTGAGCAGTATTGTGAGCAACTGTCCCGGGGCGGAAAGCTCAGTTTCATTGATCTTGCCCGGCAGCAGGAAGACCTCCGGCCTGAACTTGAAGAGAATATCCATAAAGTGCTCCATCATGGACGGTATATCATGGGGCCTGAAATCCGGGAGCTAGAAGAAAGGCTTTCAGATTTTGCAGGGGTAAAATACGCGGTCGGCTGCTCATCCGGTACCGATGCCCTGCTCATGCCTCTCATGGCATGGAACGTGGGCCCGGGGGATGCGGTTTTTACCACGCCGTTCACCTTTATTGCTACCGCCGAGGTGATCAGCCTCATTGGTGCAACACCTGTTTTTGTAGATATAGACCCGGACACATATAATATTGATCCATTTGAACTCCGGAGGATAATCGACCTTGTAAAGCGGGAAGGCAGCCTGACCCCGAGGGTGATCATACCGGTGGATCTGTTCGGTCTGCCGGCAGATTACGATGCAATCATGGAGATTGCTCAGGCAGAAGGTCTGCTGGTGCTGGAAGACGCTGCCCAGAGCTTTGGAGCATCATACAAGGGGAGAAAAGCCGGCTCCCTGGGCCACGCCGCTGCCACAAGTTTTTTTCCAGCCAAACCGCTGGGGTGCTATGGAGACGGCGGAGCGGTTTTTACAGATGACCGCGAGCTTGCTGCAAAACTCAACTCGATAAGGATACACGGGAAAGGCACAGACAAATATGAAAATGTCCGCATCGGCCTCAATGCACGTCTCGATACCATGCAGGCGGCTGTCCTGCTGCCCAAGCTGTCTGTTTTTCCGGAAGAGATCAGGGTCCGGCAGCGTATTGCGGAACTTTATTCTGAAGGCTTGAAAGATCGTGTCAGGGTGCCGCATGTCCCTGAGGATATGGTAAGTGCGTGGGCCCAGTACTCTGTGCTGGCCGAAGGTCCGGAGGAACGTTCAGCAATGCAAACGCGTCTGAAGGCAGCGGGAGTACCTACTGCAATCTATTATCCGCTTCCGCTCCACCTCCAGGGGGCGTTTTCCAAGCTGGGTTACAGCAGAGAGGATTTCCCTGTTTCCGAACAGATATCCCAAAGAATTTTCAGCCTTCCCATGCATCCTTATCTCAGGGATGAAGAAATAGAGTTCATAGTTGGTGCATTGAAATGCAGATAAGCAGCAGCAATAGGATTTATGGCTGTCCGTGAAAAATGGAAGAACACCCGTACTCTTTCCGGCCTCACGGATGAGGCGGTAGAAAAGGTAGTGTAGATGTAAAAAAAATCCGAGAGTCCTCCTGCTGCATCTCTTCGGATCCAGGGCGGAAGGTCGGTCAGGGCCGGATTCAGATATCGATTTCGCCTTTTTTACTGACAGGTGTTTTTCTTGGGATGACTATTATCTTCTCTACGGTTTGTTCACAAAGTGTCTGGGTACAGACAGGATGAATCTGCTCTGGCTGAACAGGGCGGATTCGGTAATAACCTTTGACTCATCTTTGGCAGTTCAAAAATTAAATTCCTTTTAAAACAGTACGATAAAGGTGCATAGAAATCTCTTGGCACTACAAATCCCAATTAATGAAACCAAAATTATATCTCGCGAATAGTAGGCGGAATAGCTACATGAGCAGCCTGGAAAATTTTGCCACATGACCCCCTCTGTGTCAATGTAAGTGAGACACTTACC
>DTYO01000159.1 GCA_012961845.1 Thermodesulfobacteriaceae bacterium | reverse complement strand
CTCAGAAAGATTCGGGCAGATATTGTGAATCCAAACGAAAATCTGAGCAGGGTGGTTACGCTTTTCAGTAAAGTATTTATCAGGATACCTGCTGTCTGTCATATAGATAATGAGTGGGACAAGGGGCTTGTGGATCAGATCATGGGCCGGATGTTTACCGCTGGTTTTGACCGGTTGATTGCTGTTTCATCAAGAACACGTGAAATTGCACTGAGATATACCCGTAATGCAGCAAAAATTGTAACTATTCCTACAGGTGTAAATCCAGTGCGTTTTTTAGGCTGTGATGTTGAACGTCTGTACAGCACGGTAAAATCTGCAAGGAATCGGTTCAACATAGGCACTGTGGGAAAGCTTGTCCGGTTCAAGGGGCAGCATCTTGTCATAAAAGTGCTGGGGGTACTCAGGGACAAACTCCCGCCTTTCAATTACATCATTATTGGGGACGGGCCGGACAGGGCAGAGCTTGGGCAATATGCATATTCACTTGGTCTGGAAGAGTCGGTACGTTTTTTGGGCTTCAGGACGGATGTGCCTGATCTTTTGAGTGGAATTGACTTGCTAGTTCAGCCTTCCGAAACGGAAGCCAATGGTCTTGTGGTTATAGAAGGCATGATGGCAGGCCTGCCTGTAATTGCCACTGAAGTGGGCGGGGCTTCTGAAATCATGGATGGAGGAAGACTTGGCTGGCTTGTTAAACCGGGTGATGAAACTGCCCTTGCGTCAGCCATCCTTGAGGTAGCTTGTATGCCGCAGGACAAAAGACGCAGGCTGGGGGCAGAGGCGAGAAAATATGCTATTAAGCATTACAGCTTTGAGCAGACTGTAAGGCGCACAGAGGAAGTCTATCTGTCTTTGGTCAACAAGCAGGGGCAAAAGGCGTGTTGATATGAAAGTCGCCCTGGTTCATTACTGGCTTGTCGACATGCGTGGCGGGGAAAAGGTCCTTGAGCTTCTTTGCGACATATTTCCTGATGCAGATATATTTACTCTTGTGCATGATCCTGCACGGGTTTCCGACAAGATCAACAGTCATAATATCACCACATCATTCATACAGAAACTGCCCTTGGGGATTAAAAAATATCAACAATATGTGCCTCTCCATCCGTTTGCCATAGAACAGTTCGATCTTTCAGGGTATGATCTTGTGATCAGCTCTGAATCAGGAGTGGCAAAGGGAGTGATCCTGCCGCCGGATATTTGCCACATATGTTACTGCCACAGTCCCGTACGTTATATTTGGAATATGTACCACGAGTACCGACGTGAACTCGGGATATTACAGAGAATTTTATGGGCTGTGGTCGCGAATTTCATGCGCCAGTGGGATTACATAAACGCTCAGCGGGTTGATTTTTTCATTGCCAACTCCCGCAATGTGCAAAGAAGGATAAAGAAATATTGGAACAGGGAGTCAACTGTTATCTATCCACCTGTTCATTTCAGAAAATTCCGTTGTGGTCCTGATGAAGGATTTTATCTGTTTGTTGGTCAACTGAATCCGTATAAGAAGGCTGACCTTGCGGTAGAGGCATTCAATCGAAACGGTCTTCCGCTTGTGATTATAGGAGACGGCCCCCAACGCAGGGAACTGGAAAAGAAAGCCTCTGGCAATATTACATTTCTCGGGAAGCAACCTGACGATGTTCTGGTGGATCATTACTCCAGATGCAGGGGGTTTATCTTTCCTGGAGAAGAGGACTTTGGAATAACTCCGCTTGAGG
>DTYO01000158.1 GCA_012961845.1 Thermodesulfobacteriaceae bacterium | reverse complement strand
CTTCGAGTTGACAAGATCTGCCGCACCATCAGGGGTTTGAAGTGTCAGAGTACGTCCGGGCCCCTTTCTCTCTATGCATCTTCGGCAGACTTGCGAGCCGGATAATCCGGGGTTGAGTCAGCCTTGAGTGCGGGCAAATCGCCGGAGTGCCCGCCCATGAAACCTTCTTTTCCCAGTATGGAGATCTGCTGTTTTTGGTGATTGACAAACAGTGGGCAAAAAGCTGAAAATATGTATAAGAAAATATTTTTCAGAGGAAATTACCTCCAGAGGATTGCAGATGGCGGATTCAGCAGAGATTGGCGCGGGCAGCGTGATCGGGGGCTTCAAACTTGAGAGGGAGCTGGGCAGAGGCGGCATGGGGGTGGTCTACAAGGCCCATGAATTGTCCCTCAACAGGAAGGTGGCGCTGAAGATTTTGTCAGAGAGGCTGTCGTCTGACGAAGATTTCGTGAGACGTTTCAAGCGGGAGGCACGGGTGGTAGCAGCGCTGAATCATCCGAATATAGTGCAGATTCTTTCTTATGGCGAGGAAAAAGGCCTGTATTACTTTGCCATGGAGTATGTTTCAGGCACAGATCTGGGGCAGATCCTGGAAGAAAAGGGGAAGATCCCGCTTGATGGAGCACTGTCCATAACGGCCCAAGTAGCCGATGCACTGGGAGAAGCGGCTGCAAGGGGTGTGGTGCACAGGGACCTGAAACCTTCTAACATCATGATTGATTCAATGGGGCGTACCAAGGTGACGGATTTCGGGATCGCCAGTTTCAAGGACGCAGACGCCAGGCTTACCAGGACGGGCATGTTTCTGGGCACGCCTGAGTTTTCTTCGCCGGAGCAGGTCGCTGGTGAACCGCTGGATGTCAGGAGCGATATCTATTCTCTGGGAGCTGTGCTTTATAAAATGCTGTCCGGTGAGCTACCTGTGACCGGTAAATCCCCTGTGGCCGTGGTGGCCAGGGTGATGACCGAACCTGTAAGGCCTATCAGACAGGTGAATCCGTCTGTGCCGGATCCCGTATGTGATTTGATAGAGAAAATGATGGCCCGTGACATCAACGAGAGATTCCAGAGCCCTGGAGAAGTGCTCACGGCCATTCACGGCTGTGTGGACCAATTGAAGTCAGAGACACCTCTTACCAGAAGTAACCTGAAGGAGGCTCTGGCAGTGACAGCGCCGGAGTCAAGGTTTAGGGACCGGGCCAGAGCCGTCGGTGCGGCAGCGGGGATAGCTGCTGCGGTTCTGTTTGCCGTATGGGCGGTGGATGCCTTCTTCAACCGGGGTGAGGTGCCTGTGGAACCGGAGAAAATAAAATCGGAAAAATCTGTTGCGGAACCGCCGTCCTCTACGGTGACGGATGCGGGACACACGGAAAAAACCGTTGAAACCGCCGAGGCGCCGAAAACAACGGTTTCACAGGAGACCCGGGCCGAAGAAATCGCAGCAGGATATGCGGAGGAAGATGCTGTGCAGGAGAGAGTCGGACCTGACACTGTTGCCCCGAAGGCGGCGGTCGGTCAGGAGACCCATGAGGATAGGACCGGTTCTGAAAAAAATGAGACAGTAACTGCCGAACCACCTGTCATGCTGGCGAAAGTCCGGCAGGAAGCGCCTCTGCCTGAGGTCCCTCTCGTACTCACCATAGTTTCCGGCGACGCAAACCTGGTCCCATTTGTCCGGAACTATATTGAATCAGCCGTGATGGGCAGCGGTCTGAAGGTCACTTCCATTACAGACATCCCTGTCCTGGTGGAAAAAATGCAGATGGGCAATATGCCCATCACCTGGCACGATATTGAACACTATGTACCCACCGACAAGGCCAATATACTGCTGCTTGCAGAGATCCAGAAGACTGGTTCTACGGAACTTTATTATTATGGACGTTACCAGGAGCTGATCACCACGTCTTTTTCCATCAGGGCGGTGGATACCTCAACCGGCACGGCGGCCGGCAACCCGGTTACAGGAACGGCAAGGTTTACAGGCCTCAACATGGACGAGGAACTCAGCAGTGCCGTCAAATCCTCAGCAGGAAAAATGGGGATAAGAATAAGGGAGTACTGGAAAGGGAAGATCAGAGAATAAACTGCAGGGTACCACTGAAAAT
>DTYO01000157.1 GCA_012961845.1 Thermodesulfobacteriaceae bacterium | reverse complement strand
TTTTCCAATTCACCCAAAATGTGCTTTCAAAACTGCCGGAAACGTCATTCAGCAGGTCGCAATCTCAGAGCTTTTGCGCTGCCAGACCGGCAGCAAGGATTGACCAGTATTCAAATCTGTCAGCGCTGCTGAGAATATCTTCCGCCGAAAATCAGCCATGCTTCATGGATGTCTTCAGAGCCGGTCCCGGTGCGGAGGGTAAAAGAATGGTGCTCATCCAGCCTGCAGAGGAATACAGAGCCGAGATGAACCTTGCCTACGTCGTCGGAATCATCATTTATCCATCCGAGAAATCGGGCATCAAGTCCAGGCGGGCAGACTGTCTCTTCCTCCCTCTCACGTATCAGCGCCTGCATGAAGTTTTCTATTGTGAGCCTTTTTCCACTTGTGCTGTCATAAGAGTTTATGTGTCCACCAATACCTGCCGACAGTTTGCCGCGCAGGCGTTTTTCACCGGCGTTTCCACCGCGCTGGTACACGAAGACTCTGCCGTTTCGGGCAAAAAGCTGGTACGGAATTATCTGTTTATAGGAAGGGTCTGACTCTGCATGGTCTCGCGGCACAAAATGATGCGATAGAGTCAGAACGTCTTCCAGTGAGGGTGATGAAATACTGCCCTGGGGCAGGTTACCCGGAAAAAACTTATCGAGATCAGAGCGTTTGATGCAGAACACATTTTCCATATTGACTTAATTACCAGTCGAGGTGTCCGAATACACGGAATTTGGGGTGCGATCGGTCAATATCGGGAAAAAATCCTCCTTGAGGATTTCAAAAATCTCATCATCTACATTCTTAAGCAGCCTGTCCCTTGCATCCCTCGGCAAAAAAGCCGCCTGAAATCCATTCCTTACTATTTTCAACACCTCATGCCTGGAAAGGCCTCCGTCCGTCATGCGTGCAGCCATCAGAAATTCGTTTGAGAGATCTGTATCGGAGATAAAACGGTTATCAGTGTTCACTGTCACGGATATGCCATGTTCGAGGTATTTCGATAGCGGATAGACTTCTCCTTTGCCGTCTCTGTCATCAAAAAGTCTAAACCTGTTGGTCTGCCAATTGGATGAAGGGTACATTTCCACGCACAGCGAATGATCTCGAACAAAATTCATCATGCCAGGATTATGTATCAGTTGCAGGCCGTGACCTGTCCGCTTTGCATGGAGCAGGTACATTGCCTGCCATATCCTGTCGTCATCGGCCATCTCTCCCGCATGAATGGTGATTGTTTACGAAGGCCCTGTGGAGCGGCAGAAAATCTTCACGGAATTCTACCGGATCATAATCCTTCTCCTGCCCCGCAAGATCAAAACCTGCAATGCGGGGCTTCCAAGCCCCGGGGAATATGACTGATGAAAAATGTGTGACCGCAGCTGCAACATGAGTGGCCATTGCCATACGGCTCTTGTGCCGTGTAGCCATTATGAGAAAATTTACAATAATGTTTTCATGTTCGGCCATGAACTTTTCGGCCTGGTCAAGCAGCGTCTCTACTGCCGAATTTATGTCCAGCAGGCCGGCGTGCGTATAGTTGTCAGGGGAAAAGCGTATTTCTATGTAACGTGCGTTTTCCGCAGCAGTCTCTTTCAGAAGGCTTTCAAGAGCAATACGGAGAGTGCCTTGCGTCTGGAGAAGTGAGGAACCGCCGAGATCACCGCAGGCCATGTACCATTGCAGGGAATCATCATTGCGATCGGGCAGCTGATTGCCCTGCCGTCATCGCTGAGTCTACCGTCTCTTGATAGTTCAAGAAGCCTGTCCTTGGAAAGTGAATTAACCAGGACTGCGGTGCAGACATGCCGCGGTTGGTCGACAGTCGCAAACAACCAGGGGAGATATTGAAGGCAGTGCACCCTTTCAGGTATGTTTCCCACTACGTTACGGGTGGATGAACCGAGGGATCTGAGCCTTTCCGGGGTTATCATGGCAATTTCTGAAACACCAAGCTGTTTTTCAAGACTGTCAATAATGGTATGACAGGTTTTTTTTGAAATATTCAGCTCATATATGAGTTTTGCGGCAAGCTCTTTGAGTACGGCCGGGTGCTGGCAGCCTCCCAGATGGCAGTGGAGATCCGCCTTTGGCAAAGACCTGAGCCAAGCGATATCAGAGTCGTGCTGATCCAGCCTAGCTCCCGCTTTCAGATGCAAGCCTTTTCTGAATACCGGCAGGCAGGAAAGACCGATACAGACCTGAATGAACTGCCCTGCTTCATCCCCTTGCTGTCGATATATAATCCTTTTTGCTGGTTCCATCGCTGTTCGAGAAAATGTGCAATCGGCATGTAAAGGATCTCCTGCTGGCTGAAATCATTCCACCTGACTTCATTGTAGGCTGTAATGGAAAGATATCCCCTGAAGCCGAAAATGTGCCCGGCTTCGAGCAGCCTGAATGTGAGGACCTGGCGGCCACCGGAGCCGATCACCAGGTAGTGGCCTCCTATTTCCTCAAGCAGTTTGTAAATCCTGTCTCTGGCAAGCCTTTCGCCATGGGTTGTTCGAATGTCCTCAATGCTGAGTTCGACACGATGTATGGAAACTTCAGGATATGTGGCTGAGACCTCATCTTCTGTTTTTTTTAGACATTGAAGGATTCCCAGGGTGGAAACTATATGAACTTGCTTAAGCCGGGAATTAGAAAATGCTTTTCGCACTTGCTGAGTGTCAGGGGCATAGGCGGCATCTCTGCCGGACAGGAAGTGAACGAACATAAGCGCAAGGTCAACGGAAGTTCCGATACCGGTTATCAGTGAAATATCTGCAGGAGCTGGAGATGTGTAGGATATGGTGGATTGTTTTTTCAGAGGAATCTGTCGTAATCCCCTGCGAACTGATCAGCAGAACCAGACTAATTTGTTGCGTGCAACACGTTTTTGTGCAAAAGGACAGTTTATGAGATGTCCATGCAGGCAGTCAGAGGACAGCAACATGGTCTCTGATACTGCAACACCTGTAACGTTGCATGTTCCGTGCTGTCGACCGGCATCACATCGTTTCAGGGCAGAACGGACGATTCCAGGCCCAGGTCTGCGAGAGCCTTGGCCACCGGTGTGTAATCGCCCGGGGCTACGAAACCGTTTATCTTTCCCCTGGTGGAGACAACAGAGTCTCCGGGCAGGGAAATGAGGGCGTTTGCGATCCGTTTCCTGAGTCCGGGTTTGATTTTTCTGAAAGAGGCCATTGGCCAGGCAGGCCAGAGATCAGTGCTGCACAGAAGCGGAAAGTTACTGTGGTTCTGCCTGTTCAGTACCCTCACCTGGTTCAGGTTTATCTTGCCTTCCCTGGCCATGGATTCCAGTTGATCTGTTCTCACAAATCCTACATCGGCCATCCGGTTGATTACTGCATAGACCACATGATCCTGGTTTTTGTAAGGTTTTATTTCATGGCTTTCCTCCCTTATATCAATGCCCTGGGAAAGCAGATGGCTGGCCTGGATTGCGTAGCCGCCGGCAGAGCTGAAAGAAACAATGGCTATTTTTTTTCCTCTTATATCTCGCAGGTTCTTTATAGGGCTGCCGTTTTTTACAAATATGACACCCCCCATGTACGGCCCGGCCCGGCGGTTCACAAGAGTCGCCAGTGGGATGGCGCTGTATTTTTCCCTGAACAGGATGAAAAACATCTGGTTGGCCAGTATCAGGTCCAGTTTTCCATGAGAAACATATTCACTCATCTGGGAAAAATTCAGCGGGACTATTTCAAAGCGCTGTCCGGTCTTCGAAGACAAATATTCCGCCAGGGGGCTCCATCTTGTATGTGCTGCCCTGTGTCCTCTCTTGGCAAGGACGCCCAGCTTCAGAGAAGATGATGCCCATACCGAGTCCGGTCCTCTGGAGCCTGGAAAAGCAGGGAAAAACTGAATGAGCAGTCCCAGGCACAGAAATATCGTCAGCGCTGACCACAGAGGTGGGGTTCTGCTGTTATTGCCAGGATTTGCCGTCTTGCAGATTTTGTGGGCCATGATCCGTGTCATATGGCAGAAACCTTGAATCTGCCAATCTCCATTTCAGCATCTTTGGCCTTGGTGAGCAACTCCTCCATGGAACTGAGTGCTTCCTGGGCGCTCTGGGCGTTTGTTACAGCCACTTCCGCCATTTCGTTCATCATTTTCTGCAGTGCCGCACTCCTTTCACGCTGTTTGGATGTCCTAGTGGTGATCTCCGCTGAGTTGGATACGATTTTGTCAATGGCTTCCACTGCATTCCTGGTGGTCAGGTTGCTGGAATTGGCCACGTCCATGATTTCGCCGCTCAGGGCCATGAGTTCAGTGATGGCCTTTTCAGCCTTTTTCCGGCGTTCAGCCTGCTTATTGGTCATTTCAACTATGTTGCCCGCCAGGTTCTTCAGTCCGTCCGTGGAGGAGAGCAGGTCCTGGACACCTTCGGCCTGATCGGCAGCAAGCTCTGAAATCCGAATGGTTACTTCGCTTCCGTCTTCGACGCTCTTGAGAATTCTTTCAAGGGCATCTGCACTCTGACGGGTCAGTTTCAGACCCTTTGACACGTTTTCTGTGCTCTCCTGGATGAGTGCACCGATTTCCTTGGTGGAGTCTGTGGTCCGCTCGGCCAGTTTTCTGATTTCTTCGGCAACCACGGCAAAACCTCTTCCGTGCTCCCCGGCGCGTGCTGCCTCGATTGCTGCATTGAGGGCCAGAAGGTTGGTCTGTTCGGCAATATCGTTGATCAGATCCAGTATCTCCCTGACCCTGTCGGAACTTTCGGCTATTGCTTCCATGCCCTGGAGTGTCTGGGTCATAGATTCTCCGCCCTTCCTGGCGCTTATCATGGCCTCTCTGGCCTTTTGAGCTGACTGCTGTGATTCCGAAGCCATGTTCTGGAGCTGAACCACCATCTTCTGCAGAGAGTCGGCTGTTCCGGTAGCAGCTTCCGATTGCATTATGGCCCTCGTTTGAACCTCTCTGGCAGTTTCACCCATGGCCTGGACCGTCTTGACGGTTCCTTCCGCCCCATCCCGGTTCTTCCTGGAACTCTCCATGATGTCTTTGGTGCTGCGGGCAGTTTCGGCGATGACCTGGGCTCCCTCCTGGGCCAGCATGGATGACGACTCGGCATGGGCGGCCACTTCTGCGGCAGTCTCACCCATCACTGCCATTTTCTGCATGACTGTCCTGGCGCGTTCTGCCTGTGCACCAGCATTTTTTATGATGTTCTGCGAGACGGTATGCACCTCATTACTGGCATGGATAAAACTTGCGGTTGCATCGAGAACCCCCTTGAAGGTTGACTGGAGGGTGTCCAGAAAATTGTTGATGGCTTCGGACATCCTGCCTACCTCATCACTGCTCCGGACTTCGATCCGTTCGGTGAGATCCAGGTTCCTGGCAGTACGGTGCAGAAGGTTGGACGCCTGGACAATCGGTCTGACAACGCTGGTATTGATGAAGAATCCCAGAGATGCCAGAAAACCAAGCACAACTGCACCTACCATGACCTGCTGGCGCAGCACGGCATCGAGCATAGCATACAGCTTGGCCTCTGGAATCCGAACTACTGCAGACCACTTTGGTACGGAAATCCCTTTGGCAGGATTGATGGGGAAAGTCGCAGCCAGGGATGTTCCGCTCTGTGAGTCGATTTCAAAAATCCTGTTTTTGGTGCCTCCTGCTAGCGCTTTCTGCAGTGCTTGGTCGATCTTGTTGATGGTTTCCTGTCTGGGATGTAATACCGTTCTTCCTGTGCTGTTCACCAGAAGTGCGTTTCCATCCATGTTGCGGACCAGGTCCACGGTCCTTTCCAGGACATTCTTGAAGGCTGTCCAGTGGAGAAAACCCACTACGGCACCGACTACCTGACTGTCGGAGAACATGGGGGCGACCATTGCCACTGTCCATGGAGAGGAGCTGGATCTGCCGGATCCGCCGTCCGAAAATATGTTGCGGACCGGATTGGATACGGTAACAGTGCCAGATGTATTCATGTCGAACCAATTTTCTTTCTTGAGGCTTTTTCCAGATACGCCCGGCCTGCTGCCTGCCAGGATCCGGCCTTCAGAGTCGGTGACCACAATGGTATCATAATAGTCATACTGGCTGGCCATCTCCGAGAGGAAACTGTCCGTGCCCGCCTGTCCTCCGCCGATTTCGATGGCAAGTTTGATGACGTCCAGCCTGCTGACGGTCTGAAGGTCTTTGGCCCGGTCGGAAAGAAAAAGATTGATGTTTTCTGCAAGCGCCCGGGCTTCAGCCTGAATGGTATTTCTGGAATCCTGTTTGAGAATCCGGGACTGAGTGAAGTACAGATATCCTTGTACACAGAGGATGGCCATGAAGACCACTGCCATCATGCTCAGCACCTTGGCATGGATACCCAGACCCTTTATGCCTCCTGACCTGCCTTTCATGAAAAAAGCCTCCTTGGT
>DTYO01000156.1 GCA_012961845.1 Thermodesulfobacteriaceae bacterium | reverse complement strand
TACGGTATGTTTATCTGGGGAATGTGCCAGACCATGAAGGAAACAATACCTATTG
Organism: Thermodesulfobacteriaceae bacterium; assembly: GCA_012961845.1. Classification (GTDB taxonomy): domain Bacteria; phylum Desulfobacterota; class Dissulfuribacteria; order Dissulfuribacterales; family UBA3076; genus DTYO01. The sequence goes on along the minus strand of DTYO01000156.1, from coordinate 23,473 downwards.
TCACAACTGCGGCAAACCACTCATAGAACGCAGAGGTTTCATTATTCCTGTCTATAATCTCAGAGGCAGCAGATGCCGATTCTGTAATATGGTCATCCCGGGAGTATGGGCCTAGGCGGGTTTGATGATCGGCCTGGGCCTGCCGCAGGCTCCCACTGGAATTTTGATCGGAAACAGAGAAAGTCACTTGATGATTGAAAAAAAAATGCCTTTCAGGGTGAACACGGGGCATACAGTGAAGCAGCCGCCCTGGAATATTTCGGGCCGGGAACCGAAACCCTGCCGCTGCAATCCTTTGAAGATGTGTTCCAGGCGGTTTCCACCGGGAAATGCTCTGCAGGCCTGATACCCATCGAAAATTCTCTTGCCGGAAGCATTCACAGGAACTACGATCTACTGCTCCGCAACAGGGACATACATATTGTGGGAGAGTATCACCTCAGGGTCAATCACTGTCTGATGGTACTGCCGGGGGTTGCTATGGATGCTGTAACAACAGTGCACTCGCATCCTCAGGCCCTTGCACAGTGCGAGACAAGCCTGAAACGAATGGGACTGAAACTTGTGGCCGAATATGATACGGCGGGAAGCGCCAGGATGATAAAAGAGAAAGGTGACAGGTCGGCTGCTGCACTGGCGCACAAAAGGGCTGCAGATGTCTACGGGCTGGATGTCCTTGCGGAAAACATGGAAGACGATCCTGCCAACTATACCCGCTTCCTCATGATCGCTGCCCATCCTTTCAAGGTGGATAATCCAGAAAGCGGGTCGTATAAGACTTCAGTGGTGTTCAGCCTGTCCAATCAGCCGGGAGCCCTGTTCAAGGCCCTGGGGGTATTTGCCCTGAGAGATATAGATCTCACGAAAATAGAATCCAGACCGCTGCAGGGCAAACCATGGCAGTATCTGTTTTACGCAGATTTCTGCGGCCATGCCGATGCAGGCAACTGTATGCGGGCCTTGGAGCACCTGGGCGAACTGGCTCCGTTTATACGGGTATTGGGGTCTTACCCCAGGCACATACTGAGTTTCGATTAGCTCTTGTGTGTCTGCTCGCAGTACAGGACATATGCCGTGTTGTCAGGCATTCGCACTGCATAAACACACCTCAATCCCCTATTATCAGTGTAGATATAACGGATTTCTGCTTTTTCTTTTGAAAGGAGTTTAAAGTGTTTCGAGACCTGTCCACCGGACTTCAATGCAGGAAGTGCAGCGGACTCCTGGAAATATGCCGTCGTTGAAGGAGTGTGTCCCTTAGGTGTAAGGGATGCGGTGCTGTGTTTTCCATCAGCGAGTTCGCACAGGAACTGGACGACAAGACGGTCGAAATACTGTCGTGGATAAACTGCGACCGTATATGAGGCAGGATGTGCCTGGGCCGGCCTCGGGGGACCCTGACCGTGAAGCCTTGATACATCGAATAATCAGGGGTGGAGGCTTGGATCAGCCGAATCTTCCCGTAATATAATCCTCGGTGAGCCTGTGCCTGGGTGTAGTAAACACGAATTCCGTTGGTCCGACTTCTATCAGGTTGCCCAGGTGAAAATAGGCTGTCCTCTGGGATACCCTTGAAGCCTGCTGCATGGAGTGTGTCACGATGACAATTGTAAACCTTTCTCTCAGCTCGTCTATGAGGTCTTCTATTTTGGCCGTTGCAATCGGATCCAGAGCCGAACACGGCTCGTCCATCAGGATCACTTCGGGCGTGACGGCAATCGCCCTGGCTATGCAGAGTCGCTGTTGCTGACCGCCTGACAATCCGGTACCCGGCTGGCTCAACCTATCCTTCACCTCCTTCCAGAGTCCTGCCCTTCTGAGCGATGTCTCCACTATCTCTTCGAGTTCCGACCGGTTCCTTGCGAGACCATGGATCTTTGGTCCGTAGGCAACATTGTCAAACACAGACTTGGGAAACGGATTAGGCTTTTGAAAGACCATGCCTATCTGGGCCCTCAGCGGAACCACGTCCACTTCCCTGCCGTAGATGTCCATTTCGTCGAGCTTGATGGTACCGGTAACCCTGCAGCCCTCGATAGTGTCGTTCATACGGTTCAGACACCGTAGAAATGTTGACTTGCCGCACCCGGAAGGCCCTATCATGGAGAGAACCTGATTCCTGCCTATGTCTATGCTGACGTCTATTATGGCATGTTTGTCGCCGTAAAAGACGTTTACTTTTCTGCATTTCATCCGGGGGTTTTCAGTGAAAGGTTCTCCTGCGGTCTTTCGGGCTTCAGGGCCGGAACTCATGCCGGCCCTGAAACCCTGATCCACAACTGCGACATCATCGTCCGGATCAAGGCCGGTACCTGCTGGCATACCCATGACATTCCTCCTCAATGTCCAAGCTGATCCAGGTCCAGAATCCTGAGTTTCAGGGCATCGTCTCTGAATTTCCTTCTTTCGTCTTCAGGCATGGGTATCAGTCCGCGATCCGAAAGGTAACCATCTTCACCCCAGGCCTTCTCCCTGGTGAATTCCGACAGATATGCATCTATACCCGGGATCACTCCCACATGCACCTTTTTGACATAAAAGTAAAGAGGGCGGGATACAGGATATTCTCCCTCGGCAATGGCATCGAATGTAGGTTCTACTCCATCTATGACGGCTCCCTGTATTTTGTCTGCGTTCTGATCCAAAAAGCTGAAACCGAAAATGCCAACGGCATGAGGATTGGCCTCAAGTTTCTGAACGATCAGATTGTCGTTTTCTCCGGCTTCTATGTATGCTCCATCTTCCCTGATGGTATGGCATATGGATTTGAATTTCTGCTTGTCTTTTTTCTTCAGTGCATCTATCCATTTAAAAGTCCTTCCGCCACCTTCCATGGCCAGCTCCAGAAATGCATCCCTGGTTCCGGAAGTTGGCGGAGGGCCCAAGACCTCTATCCTAAAAGAGGGCAGTGCAGGATTGACATCTTTCCAGGTCCTGTATGGGTTTGGAACAAGTTTTTCACTGTCATCAGATGCCGGCACTGATTTAGCGAGAGCCAGAAAAATATCTCTTCTGCTCAGGGCTAAGGGGCCTGTTTTCCTGGAATTCGCAAGGACTATTCCATCATAGCCAATCTTTACTTCCACTATCTCATCTACACCGTGAGACCGGCACATGAGATATTCCGATTTCTTTATCCGACGAGAGGCATTTGAGATGTCGGGATACTTGACACCAATTCCCCCGCAGAAGAGTTTGAACCCGCCTCCGGTGCCTGTGGCCTCCACTTTCGGCGTCTTGTACCTGGTGGCCTTCCCGAACTGCTCCGCCACCACCGTGGCAAAGGGATAGACAGTAGAAGAGCCGACTATGTCAATATGGTCTCTTGCCATGCATGCGGCTGCATGCAGTGAAAAGCCGGCAAATACAATAGAGATCAACAATGGTGTTTTCATCCTGAACATGACCTGTCCTCCGCCAGTTTACAATCTGTCAACGTCTCTGTCTTCCACATGTTTTTAGACTCAAAAAAATGCATCCCCTTCCCTACCATCGCCTTTCAAAGCGTTTCCGCAATATGACCGCTACGAGATTCATAACCATCAGGAAAACAAGCAGTACCATTATAGCAGCAGACATGCGTTCCAGAAAACCCCTCTCCGGGCTGTCCGACCACAGATAAATCTGTACAGGAAGTACGGAAGCAGGATCTATTATGTTGCTGGGGATGTCCACGATAAATGCCACCATTCCTATCATGAGGAGCGGGGCTGTCTCTCCCAGAGCTCTGGCCATCCCTATGATCGTGCCGGTCAGCATGCCGGGCAGGGCAAGGGGCAGTACATGATGTACCACCATCTGCACCCTGGACGCTCCAAGGGCAAGGGCCGCGTCCCTGATGGACGGAGGCACCGACTGGAGGGAGGCCCGGCTTGCAATTATTATGGTGGGCAGTGTCATCAGACTCAGCACCAGTCCTCCCACCAGCGGGGAAGAACGTGGAAATCCAAAGAAATTGATGAAGACTGCCAGGCCTAAGAGGCCAAACACGATGGAGGGTACTGCAGCAAGATTGTTGATGTTGACTTCTATGATATCAGTCCATCTGTTTTTCGGTGCGAATTCTTCAAGATAAACCGCTGTTGCAACCCCAGCGGGAAACGACAACGCCAAGGTAACCAGGAGGGTATAAAATGACCCAACTACTGCTCCCAGAATTCCCGCAAGTTCAGGATTCCTGGAATCACCTGACGTGAAGAAAATGGTGTTGAAAGATTTTTTCAGCCTTCCTTGTTCGATCAGCCTGTCGATCCACTGGATCTGGACATCCTTCAATCTTCTTTCAGTTTCAGGCACATTTCTGTCGACATGCCCTTTCATGAGCATGTCCACTTCATCGTCTGCGGGCACCCAGACGGATTGTCGGGTCCCTATGACCGTCGGGTCGCTCTCCACGATTTTCTGAAGCTGGAAAGATGCCCCCGTGCTTACCAGTGAATATAGTTTCCGTTTGTCCCGCCTCTTTTTCACTTCCGGAAACAAGCTGCGCATGGCCTTTTTGATCAGTCCGGGATAGTTGGCAGAAGCCGGGTCCTCTGCAGACACCATGTGGGGGTCGAAATTTACATCTAACTTGACGAAGGTCTGCTGAAATGCCGAATAACCGGTTCCTATGATATTGATGAAGAGAAGGGAAAGGAACACTATACTGGTGACCAGGGCTGCCACACCCATGAACCTGAATCTTCTTTCCGCCCCGTATCGCCTGTCAAGGCCGCGGCTCACAATCTCCATGCTGCCGATTTTTTTTCCTGATTTCGGCCTGTGGTTACTCATATTGTTCACGGTATCTTCTGACTATGTACAGAGCTATGATATTCAACAAAAGAGTCACTATGAATAACAGGAGTGCAAGGGCAAATGCTGCCAAGGTCTTGGGGCTGTCGAACTCCTGATCTCCAACCAGCAAAGTCACGATCTGGACGGTTACCGTAGTTACGGCCTTGAGTGGGTTTACCGTCAGATTAGCGGAAAGTCCTGCGGCCATTACCACTATCATTGTCTCCCCTATTGCCCTGGATATGGCCAGGAGAATACCACCCACTATACCCGGAAGGGCCGCCGGGATTACCACGTATTTTATGGTTTCGGACTTTGTAGCTCCAAGACCGTACGACCCATCCCGCATGTCCTGGGGAACTGCATTGATCACGTCGTCCGACAGTGACGATACAAAGGGGATGATCATGATTCCCATTACCAGTCCGGCTGCAAGGGCGCTCTCCGATGAGACATCCAGGCCTGCCATGGTACCCATGTCCCTGATAAACGGAGCTACTGTCAGGGCAGCGAAGAAACCGTATACGACAGTGGGGATACCGGCCAATAGTTCCAGAACAGGTTTTGCAACGGTCCTCACTGCTGATCCTGCATATTCTGAAAGATAAATAGCCGACATCAGTCCGATGGGAACCGCAACGAACATGGCAATGGCGGACACCAGCATGGTTCCAACAAATACCGGTACAGCACCGAATGCGCCGGAGGCCCCGACCTGATCGGCCCTGATCGCCATCTGCGGACTCCATTTCAGTCCGAACAGAAACTCCGTAACAGGTACTGCCTTGAAGAAGCGCATTGCTTCAAAAAGTATGGAAAGGACTATACCCACAGTGGTAAAAATTGCCAGGGTGGAACAGACTACCAGTACGCACCTGATGAATCTCTCCACATGGTTGCGTGCCCTCATCTCGGGTGAAAGCCTTTTCTGGACCGCAACCAGCGCAATTATAGACAGTGACAGGATAACTACCGACATCGCCATCCTGCTGATGGCTCTAAGGCGGACACAGTGATCTGCAGCCTCCCGTATTACCGGATCCCGGCTTTCTGAAAACATGACTCCGGCTGCCTGGTTCTTTATATCGTTCAGGACAAGGCTGAGGCGATTTTCCGGCAGCGACCTGATTTCAGGCGGCAAGTCCGACAAAACCAGGTGATCTATTATTGCAGGTTCAAGACCATGCCACAGCACCGCGACAATCAGTGCCGGCACTCCACACCACATGGCGGTAAGGAGGCCGTAATAGGAAGGTCTCGAATGCAGTTTTACCGAAGCTCCAGGGGCTTCACACATGGCGGAGGCCCTGTAACGGCCTATCAGAAAACCGGAGATCGACAATACAACCACGGTAATCAGGAGAATATATGTTGTCATTGTGCCGGACGGAATTTCATTTTATGTCTGGCTGAAATAGCCATGTCAACCAATCTGTCTATAAGGTTGTCAAACGATATACCGGCTGCCTTTGCCGCCTGGGGGAAAAGACTCGTGGGGGTCATGCCCGGTATTGTGTTGGTTTCGAGAACAGACAGTTTTCCTGAACCGGTAAGAATCATGTCTGTTCTGCTGTACCCCCGGAGTTCCAGTGATCTGTGGGCCTTTTCCGCCATGGACCAGGCCTGCCTGGTTATTTCCCCTGGGATTGCCGCCGGGCAGATTTCCTTCGTATTTGCCCTGTATTTAGCATCATAGTCAAAAAAAGCATGGTCCGTATCCGTGATGATTTCTACTATGGGGAGCGGCTGCAGGTCATTGAGCCCCAGTACTCCTCCAGTGATTTCCCGTCCAGAGACAAAGGACTCAACAATGACCCTCTGGTCCCATCTGAAGGCCTCCCGCACTGCGTCTTCCAGTTCATGTCCGTCTTCAACCTTTGACATTCCAATACTGGAACCCTGGCTGCAGGGTTTGACCATTAGGGGAAGTCCGAGTTTATGAACTACATGCGAAGCATCATATGAATCCGTACTGCGGATATGGATCCATTTCGGAGTAGGAATACCTGCTGCGCGATAAGCCACCTTTGAAAGATGTTTGTCCATGGCAAGGGCGCTTCCCAAAACACCCGAACCCTGGTAGGGAATCCCCAGCAGGTCGAGAAGCCCCTGCACAGTACCGTCCTCTCCATAGGGACCATGAAGCAGTATGAAAGCCGCATCCAGTTCGGGTGCTTCCCTGACAAGCTTCTCAAGATCAGAGGCAGGGTCATAATGCTTCACCACATAACGCCTTGGGTCCATGGCCTTTCTTACCTCTGAAGCCCCTAAAAGGGACACTTCTCTTTCTGCGGACACCCCTCCGCAGAGAAGGGCCAGTCTGATTTTCTTTTCCGGCATGATGTCTTTTTATTATCATGATTACTCCTGAAAAAAAAGTGCTCAATTGTCACAAGTGTGTTAAAGACTCTTTTCAGGCTGCTATGATTTTTTTTCAAAACGGTAATATCTTTTCACCTTTTCGAAATGTTCTTTCCGGAAGACATCAATATGGCTGACACTGAATATCCAGACAGCCCCAGGGTGGGCGTAGCGGTTCTGGTCAGGAAAAAAGAAAAAATACTTGTCATTCTCCGGGGAAAACAGCCAGGAAAATGCTGCTGGGCCCTGCCCGGAGGCAGCATGGAACTCGGGGAATCCATGGCTCAGGCCGGTGAAAGAGAACTGCTTGAGGAGACCGGTGTCCATACACGGATCCAGAGAGTCATCACAGCGGTTGATGCAGTTTACAGGGACCCGGATGGCACCATCAGATACCACTACATAATCATATATCTCGAAGGCAGGTATATCAGTGGAGAACCCATGGCAATGGACGACGTTCTGGATGCCGCTTGGCTCAATATCGAAGAGCTGGAACTCCTGCCTACCGAACCGAACACCCTGGCCATTATCAAAAAGGCATTTATGGAGACAGCGGCCTGAAACAGCCATTACCGCATCAATCTGTGGATGCCGCCTCGTCTATATCGATTATCTTGGTGTGGCCTACATAATCCTTTACTCTGTACCTGCTGATATTGGATATCTTCTGCCCGATCCTTGTCATACGTTCCACTTCTTCCTGAAGTTTCCTGACAGTGTTCAGACTTAAATCAGAGAACTCTTCTTTTTCCAGCAGCAGCCAGATGAAACCGTTCACAGCCTGCAGGGGCTGATTGAGTTCATGTGCAGCAGCTCCCGCCATTTCCAGTACCCCTGCCAGCCTTTCCTTTTCGAGCCTTTCTTCTTCTGCCTGCCTTTTTTCAGTAACATCCGTAAGTATGGCTATGGCCTCAGGTTCTGAATCCGGCTGGATCAGCCTGGAAACATGCCATGCAATATCTTTTATCCTTCCGGTGGATACGTCTTCCATCCTTACCGTGAATTCAAGATTTTTCTTACCTGCCAGGAGCCTTTCCAGTCTGGCCTGGAAAAAAGCAATATCGTCAGGATGGATGATTTTTTTTGCAGGCTGGCCTATGAAATCCGCTCTTGACCGGCCAATCATGCTGAATGCCGCCCTATTGCAGTCTGCAAAACGCCCTTCTCTGAGATTGAAGCGGACGATTCCGATCGAGGGTGGCCCCTCGGCCAGGAAACGGTATCTGTCATGGGTTTCCCGTCTGAACTTCGCCTTCCTTGAAAGATCCAGCTTGAGCCGCGAGTAGTACCAGAATATGAGTGCGGCAATACTGGACAGCAGGGCGATCAGCACGGAGGCCTTTACCAGAAACTCCTTTATATGATTGAATTCTCTGGGCCTTAGGATGAATTGGTAAAGGCCCGATGAAACATCACCGTCATCATGTCCTGCGGTTGAACTGTCTGATGATTCACGGGGTAATACCACCATGGCATTTTCTATCAGCTCTTTTTTTATGGCACAGGCCTCTATCAGGACCCAGCAGGTCCCGGCAATCGCGGCAAGGACACCGAGAAAGACAAGCATATCCGGCCATGAAGTTTTTGCCCGGAGTTTTTTTTTCAGATCGCTGATATTCATCTATCGACAAAAAAGGGAGCTGCTGCTGTACACCCTGACCTCAAACGGGAATCCTCATTAATACATGAACTCTCCACATATCACATAAAATAGTTGCAAAAAATAAAAAACAGAGTTTTTCACCCAGAATTTTTCCTGCTCTGTCTCAGATGACTTGACAGAGAAATAACCAAATATAAAGTAGCTTGACATGAATTACTGTTTTGGTCCAGTACCTTCAAGACGTTTGGGGCGTTCGTTAGGCGTTGACCTGCTACCATCCAAGACCTGCAATCTAAACTGTGTCTACTGTGAACTTGGAAACAGTTCCGGATATACATGTGAACGCGGAGAATATTATAGTACCGGGGAAATCAAGGACGAACTAGGCCAGGTTCTTTCTTCGTCTGAGACACGTTTCGATGTCCTCACCTTCACTGCTTCAGGCGAACCAACCCTTCATATCGGTTTGGGTGAACTGCTTCTTTTTGCCGGTACCCTCACCACCAGGCCCAGGATAGTCCTTACAAATTCCATTTTGACTTCCGATCCCCAGGTGAGGAGAGATCTGTGCCATGCAGACATAATTCTGCCCTCCCTGGATTCCGCTGTCCAGGAATCTTTCAGGCGGGTAAACCGTCCGGGCTGTCCTGTGGATACCGCCTCGGTCATAGATGGGCTCAGCTCACTGAGAAGAGAGTTTTCCGGTGAGATATGGATCGAAATTCTTTTCGTAAGGGGTATCAATCACGGCAGAGGGGATATCGACGCATTGAAACGTGCCATGGAGACAATCATGCCTGACAGGATCCAGCTAAATACCGTGGTGAGGCCCCCTGCGGAACAGGGGGCCATGCCTCTTACTGAAGAGGAGATGCTGGAAATAAAGGATTTATTCGGAGAGCCTGCTGAAGTAATCGTTGATTTTAACAGGGTGGACAACGGAGCAGGGTCTGCCGTGCTTGAGCCGGCAATCATGGATACCCTGAGGAGGAGGCCCATGACACGGGAAGATCTCCTTGAAATTTTCGGAATAGAAGCTTCGGAAGTAGAGGATGTCATACATGATATGCTGAAGACCGGACAGCTCAGAACAGGGATCTTCAACTCCAGAAAATATTATTTTCCTGCAGACCGGAACAGGTGCGATTTAAACAATTAATAGTAATCTCGGTAGAGCATGAAACAGAAAAAGAAAACAAAATCATCCTCCAGCAGTCTGATTGTCATAAATATGGATGCCCCTGAAGAATGCAGAATCGCCCTGCTTGAAAACGGCGTTCTGCAGGCTTTCGATGTTGAAACCCTGGCCCATACGCAGACCAGAGGCAACCTGTACAAAGGCCGCCTGGTCAATGTAGCGCCCAGTCTGAGAGCCGCATTTATTGACATAGGTCTTTCAAGAAATGCCTATCTTCCCCTGGATGATATCCATCCTGAATACCACCACTATTCGGAAGACAAGAAAAAGATATCCAAACTCCTTAAGCCGGGACAGGAGTTTCTGGTGCAGATAGTCAAAGAAGAAACGCGGCTCAAGGGCGCCGCAGTCACTACCTACCTCTCCATTCCGGGAAGATACCTGGTCCTGATGCCGGGTACCACTCAGATGGGCATATCCAGGAAGATAGAGGATGAAAAGGAACGCCATAGGCTCAAACAGATCCTCAAATCCTGTAAACTTCCCGAAGGCGTGGGGCTGATAGCCAGAACGGCCACCAGCGGAATTCCGAAAAAGGAAATCCAGAAAGACCTCAGGTATCTTGTCAGACTGTGGCAGAACCTCAGAAAAAAGATCAAGTCATCCAAGCCCCCTGTACTGATTTACCGAGACAGAGATCTGGCAATCCGTTTTCTCAGGGACAATCTTACCAGTCAGGTAAAGGAAATCCACGTGGACCGTAAGGAGATATGCAACGAAATAAAGGCGTTTCTCCGAATAATTGCGCCCAGACAGGTTGCTTCCGTGCAGTTGTACCAGGGAGATGTCCCGATTTTTTCACATTTTGATCTGGAGAGGCAGATCAGTCAGATCTATCAGCCAAAGGTGGATCTGCCATCCGGGGGATATATCATAATAGAACCAACAGAGGCCCTGGTGGCAATTGACGTCAATTCCGGGAAAAACGTCAGGGAAAAAGACCTCGAGAATACCGCCTTTACCACCAACCGTGAAGCTGCGGAAGAAATAGCCAGACAGCTGCGGCTCAGGGACCTGGGTGGAATTATCATTATCGACTTCATCGACATGAGAAACCGCACAAACCGGCAAAAACTGGAAAAATTCATGAGACAGTGTCTGAAAAAAGACAAGGCCAGGACGGAAATCGCCCGGATTTCCAAGTTCGGCGTGCTGGAACTGGTGCGGCAGAAAATACGCTCCCCGGTGCAGATGGGCAGCTACTCTCTTTGTTCGTGCTGCATGGGCAGGGGAATAATCAGGTCTGTGGAGACGCTTGCCTTAGCTTACCTCAGAAAAATCAAGGAATTTCTGGTGGAAGCTTCGGGGGAAGATCAGAATTACCTGGTGCTTGACACTCCTGCCGAGGTGGCCGCTTATCTACTCAATCACAAACGTTCTGATCTGTGCAGTCTGGAATCTTATTTCAAGGTCAGGATCGACATTCAGGTCAAACCGGACCTGGGCATGGAAGAATATTCCCTTCGCTGGGAGGAAAACATGTCATCCATCCCTTCTGCCGTACATGCAGAAAAACCGGAAAAACTGCAGTGATTCTGTGCTGGAAAGAACAGGAAAATGGATAACTCTATAAAAAAACCGAGTCTTGAAGTACCGGAATACATATCTACTCTTGTACCCTACCCTCCGGGGAAGCCCATTGAAGAACTGGAACGGGAATATGGGGTCAGGAACCCGGTAAAACTCGCTTCCAATGAAAATCCCATTGGTCCGTCTCCCATGGCTCAACGTGCTGTCAGGCAGGCTGCATCAAACCTGCACCGATATCCTGATGGAAGCGGATATTATCTCAAGAAAAAGCTGTCAGACATGTTCTCCATCGCACCTGAAGAGATCGTGCTTGGAAACGGATCCAACGAACTTATAGATTTTCTTATCCGTGTCTTTGTCAGGCCCGGGGACGAAGTGATCAGCAGCAGCCCGAGTTTTCTGGTCTACACCAAGATGACCCAGATAGCAGGAGGGAAAAATGTCGTAATTCCGCTGGCGGAATTTCGGCATGATCTTGACGGTATTAATAAGTCTGTGACAGAACGGACTCGCCTAATCTTTCTGGACAATCCCAACAATCCCACAGGAAGTGTTATAGACCGCAGTGAATTCGCCTCCTTTATGGCCGGACTTCCAGAAGACGTCATCGTCGTTCTGGACGAGGCCTATATGGAGTTTGTCAGAACGGAACGAACCCCCGACGCAACAGATTACTTCAGGCATGACAGAAGAATCGTCGCACTGAGGACTTTTTCCAAGGCCTACGGGCTTGCAGGTCTGAGAATCGGTTACGGGATCATGGACAGAGAGGTGGCAGGGTACCTGGACAGGGTCCGGCAGCCTTTCAATGTCAACAATCTCGGTCAGATAGCTGCACTGGCGGCGCTGGATGACAAGGCGCATCTGGAGGCCACTCTGCAGACCACGTGGACAGGTATGAAGGAACTTGCCCGCAGCCTCAAGAGACTGGGATGCAGGATCATGCCCAGTGAAACGAATTTCATGCTTGTCGATGTGGGGCAGGATGCAAGCAAAATATATGAAGCCATGCTGCACCGGGGTGTAATAATCAGGGCCATGGGCTCCTATGGATTTCCGGACCACATCCGCATTACAGTAGGTACAAAACAAGAAAATAAACGTTTTATAGAGGTATTGGAAGACGTACTTAATGCCCACTCCCAGATATGTGTTTGATGAAACTACCAGGACATGTTTTATCACTGCATTTAAAATCGGCCGGTTACACCATACACTGTTTTACGGTAAAAACTTAAAGAGAGAGTGAACCATCATGCCAAGACCGCCCAAATGTCGGATTGTAAATCAGGAACCCATGGTCACTTTTTTTAAACCGAGAGGAATACCTCTCCGCCGCCTTGAGGAAACAACTCTCACGGTAGAAGGGCTTGAAGCACTGCGTCTCAGCGATGTGGAAGGTCTTGACCAGGATGCCGCAGCTCTTCGAATGGGTATTTCCAGACAGACGTTTGGACGAATACTGGCCAGGGCCAGGAAAACAGTAACTACCGCCATTGTCCACGGCATGGGGCTCAGGATCGAAGGAGGACATTACATTCTTGCCGATACCAATAGAGAGCCTGAGAACAGAGAATAATCAATGTTCATGGACAATGGAATATAGACCAGCCATGGAAACCTTTTTTCCCGGAGATCTCCCCGCCTGTCGTTAAACCTTTTGATCATGCTTTTTCTCAGACTCCGGGACGATATTACAGGGTTCATCTACAACATCCCGTATTTTAAAAAACTGGATATACACAGGCTGGAAGCTGTACAGGGCACTTCCGTGGCTTTCCTGCTGAAAATTCTATCCTCGGTACTGGGGCTTGTGACGAGCATTATTGTTGCAAGGCTGATCGGTGCCGGCGGAGTAGGAATTATAGCCCTGAGCTCCATAATAATCTCGGCTGCATCCACTGCAGGCAGGTTCGGACTGGACAATTCCCTGGTACGTTTTGTGGGAGAATATGCCTCCAGAAATGACTGGAACCGGGTGGCAGGCGTCTATTCTCTGTCAGTCCGCACCTGCACACTTTCTCTACTGTTGGTCGCAGGATTCATCATGGTGGCGGCTGAACCTCTTGCAGAACATGTTTTCCACAAGCCCGGGCTGGCGCTGCCTCTTCGTCTCATGGCTCTCGGCATGGTTCCCACAGGCATTGTATTCATACGGGGCGAAGTGTTGAGAGGGCTCAAGCGGATACGGGAGTCCATAAGTCTTCAACTGATTTTGCCCCAGATATTTTCCCTGCCCTTGGTTGTGGTTCTGGCGTATCTGTGGGGTGTCACAGGGGCAGTTGTGGGTACTGTCATAGGCTCGGTAATCGTCCTTGTCTATTCCTTTTCCATCTGGAACACTGCCGTACCCCAGATCGCCGCCATAAGGGGGGAATTCGACAGAGCAAAACTGTTCAGAAGCAGCTTTCCCTTGCTGCTGGTTTCGATGATGCACATGATTATGGCATCTGCCGATACAGCCATCCTTGGAATCTTCAACGGGTCTGAGTCGGTAGGGATCTACAGCATCGCCCTGAAAATAGGCAGTCTTACAAATTTCATACTCCTTGCCATCAACACCATAGCCGCACCGAAATTTGCCGCCCTGTATGGCCAGGGAGATGTTCTCGCTCTGGAAGACCTGGGACGTTATTTCACAAAAATGGGCATTGTGGTAGCCCTGCCCATTTTTCTGGTGATTATATTGGCCGGGCGCATGATACTTGGATTTTTCGGCAGCGAATTTACCGGCGCATATTCTGTTCTCCTGATTTTGGCCGCGGCACAGATGGCCAACGTGTCATTCGGTTCTGTAGGGTACCTCCTGGCCATGACAGGGCATGAAATCGTGGTTCGCAACATTACCATGATAAGTGCAGTATCAAATATCGGGCTGAATTTCATTTTGATACCGGTCTATGGAATAACAGGGGCCGCCGCTGCCTCTGCTGTTTCTATTGTTTTGTTCAACATTCTGGGTGTGGTCATGGTGTACAGGAAGCTCTCAATCCTTACCATTCCCATTCCCAGACGTTATGTGAAAAATGCGGACTGAGGACCTGTTTCCATGGCTGCAGGGTTGAGCGGGTCCGTTCAGGCAACGTCAGGAAAACGGACCCTGCCGTAAGGAGTGTCACGTGATCGCCAAGAGTGCTGTCGTGCAGACTGATAGCATAGGCACCGATGTGAATATCGGTGAATTTGCCATAATTCGTCAGAATACCGTTATAGGAAACAATGTGACAATTCATCCCCATGCGATAATCAATTCAGGTGTGTTGCTGGGTGACGGTGTAGAAATCTTCCCGGGTGCTTTCATAGGAAAAAAACCAGGAGGAGCCGGCAGTCTCGCGAGACTGCCGAAATTCAAATCCGTGATCAGAATCGATGCAAACTGCTCTATCGGTCCTCATTCGATTATATATTATGATGTCACCCTGGGAAGAGATGTCCTTGTTGGTGATGGAGCATCCATCAGAGAGCAGTGTTCGATAGGCGACAAATGTATTATTGGCAGACATGTAACATTAAATTATTCTGTTACAGTGGGGCGCGAAACCAAAATAATGGACCATTCCTGGATGGCAGGTAATATGAAAATAGGCTCCAATGTCTTTATCTCGGGCAATGTGGCCACGGCCAATGATAATTCCATGGGAACCGTAAAGTACAGTCGGGAACAGATGAAAGGTCCGCAGATTGAAGATGGTGCAAGAATTGGCGCAGGTGCTGTTCTCCTGCCCGGTATCACTGTTGGCCGGCAATCAGTAATTGCAGCGGGTGCAGTGGTTACCAGGAACATAGAACCCTGTGAAAGAGTTGCAGGAATTCCTGCTATTCCCATGGCCGACAGGGGGATGCCTGATGTCGATTGACAGAGTCAGATTGATAGCTCTGCCAAAAATCACTGATACCCGCGGCAATTTGACTTTTATAGAGGGAGGAGAGCACATCCCCTTCGCAATAAAGCGGGTCTACTATCTGTACGACGTTCCGGGCGGTGAAGTCAGGGGAGGACATGCCCACAAAAGGCTTGAGCAGTTGATAATTGCCGCATCAGGAAGTTTTGACGTCCTTCTGGATGACGGAAGAGAAAAAAAGAAAATAACTCTCAACAGGCCGTTTTACGGTTTGTATATTCCTGTCATGATATGGCGTGAGCTTGAAAATTTTTCATCCGGTTCAACCTGTCTGGTCCTGGCATCTGAACACTTCGACGAAAGCGATTATTTCAGGGACTATGACCAGTTCAAGGAGACAGCCCTGGAAATCAGATGAGCCACGCTGAGAATTATCATGGCGTTCTGCCGTCAAAATGAGTGGCAGATGCCGGGATCCGGAATTATGATCAGTTTTTTCGATCTGAAAAAAATCAATGGCAGGTTCAGGGATGAAATCTGCCATGCCGTGCAAAAAGTCGTTGAATCCGGCTGGTATATTATCGGTGAGGAGCTGCAGGCCTTTGAACGGGAATTTGCGTCATACTGTCAGACCCGTTACTGCCTGGGAGTGAACAGCGGCCTGGATGCGCTGTCCCTGATCATAAGGGGATACGGGTTTTCCCAGGGAGACGAAATAATAGTGCCTGCCAACACGTTTATCGCCTCTTTTCTGAGCATATCGGAAAACGGCTGCGTTCCGGTTCCTGTAGATCCTGATCCTGACTCGCTAAATATTTCGTACAGAAACATCTCTGAAGCAATCACTCCCAGGACTAGGGCTGTCATGGCTGTACATCTGTACGGTCTGCCGTGTGACATGGATCCCATATGCAGACTTGCCGAAGAGCATGGTCTGAAGGTCATCGAAGACGCGGCCCAGGCCCATGGTGCAAAATACAAGGGCAGGATGGCAGGCAGTCTGGGGCATGCAGCGGCCTACAGCTTTTATCCAGGGAAAAACCTTGGCACCCTGGGAGACGGAGGAGCAGTGGTGACTGACGACGAAACCCTGGCCGGGAATATAGTTCAGCTTAGAAATTACGGTTCGAAGAGGAAGTATTTCCATGAAAGCAAGGGCATCAACAGCCGGCTTGATGAGATTCAGGCCGCTGTATTAAGGGTGAAGCTGAGACACTTGGATGAAGATAATGAAAAACGGCGCCGAATTGCAGGGCGGTACATGCAGAAAATCAAAAATCCACACATAAGGCTGCCGTTCACAACTGAAAAGTCGGAGCAGGTCTGGCACCAGTTTGTAATCAGATGCAGAAACAGGGACGGGCTGGCTGAGTACCTGAAAAAAAACGGGATAGAAACCATGATCCACTATCCTGTAGTCCCCCACAGGCAGAAGGCCTACTGTGAACTCTGGGATCTGACCCTTCCAGTGGCGGAAAAGGCTTCTTCTGAAATCCTGAGTCTTCCCATGTCTCCTGTCCTGGAAGCTGGAGAGGTGGATGAAATTGCGGACTGTATCAATCGATGGGAGAGTTGATGCGGTTCCATCGGATACCGTAAATTCATATTATGGCTGACAGTACCAATCAAAGCACTGTAGTTGCATTTATTCATACCTACAGACCTGACGGCAGGCTTGATTCGTACATGTCAGAACTGGTGGACGCCTTTGTCAGGTGCGGGATACGGCTCCACCTTGTCATAACCAACCACATTGTCCCCAATCTGGATTCCACTGCACTGAAAAAACACATCAGTGAACAGCGGCTTATAGAGTATATCAACGATGTGGATCCGGAGTTTATCTTTACCACCAACAGAGGGGGCATTACCAAGGGAATCATGGAAAAAACCCATGCTCCTATTTTAACCTGGATGGTGGACCACACTCCTTTTTTCCACCATGGCGGAGGACCGGAAGACCTTTTCTGCGAAAAAGATCATTGCATTATTTCTTCACTTCGACACGTGAAGGTGTTTGAATCCACCTATCCTGTACTCAAGGGCAGAGTTCACTATCTGCCTTTTGCAACGAAAGTTGAGGACTTCAAGACCAGCAGGAATGTGGTTCAGGATGTGGACATCTCGTTTGTCGGTACGTATTTCCACAGTGGAATACTTGAAAACCTGTACAATTATTATGCCGACAGCCCTGAAACCATTCAGGGGCTGCTGAGACTGGCCGGAAAAATACAATCGGATCCGGATACAGATATACTGCCGCTGATAGAAGCATACGGGATCCGGAAGGTCCTGGAAGACTTCAATTACAACCACATCTATCTTAAATGGCTTTTCGTCAACTACATCTCACTAAATCAGAGAATCAAGGTCCTGGATGCAGTCAGCGACTTGGGACTCAGGCTGTACGGTACGGACAACTGGCTGCATGTTGGCGCATATTCGCTCAATCTGTTAGGCTGTTTTCAGTTTCAGAAAAAGATCGATACCAGACAAAAGCTTGTGGAACTCTACCAGAGGTCCAGGATAGGTCTCAACATATCACATCACCAGGCCGGCGGCGGCCTTCCATATCGTATCTTTGACCTTCTCGCATCCAATGCACTTCTGGTGACAAATGCCCGGAAAGATTCGGATCTCTTCCACCTGTTCGGTGAAGATGTTCAGGTTCCAATGTACAAAAACGAACAGGATCTGAGAAAGATCGTAATATACTATCTTGAAAACGAAAAGGAGCGGAGGGAACTGGTTCAATACTGCAACAGACTCGTTGACAGAGGTTTTTCATTTGAAGACAGGGTCAGGAGTTTTTTTGAAATAGCAGGGTGCAGACTGAAAGAAACCGGCCATGGACAGTTGGTAAAGGTAGACCCAGACAGTTTCATCAGGGGACTTGTCAGATATCTTTACAGATGCGGTGGCAATAAACCATACAGTTCTCAGGAAAAGGCCGCCCCTGCCGGCGGCGACAGGATAAAAAAAATCTACCACCGGTATGCCACAGGAAAACAGAGGCTGTTTATAGCCCGGCAGGTGGTACCATTGATACCGAACGGTATTATCGATATGTTGAGAAAACAATAAGTTGTTAATATGACCTGCAAGGCCTCGGATCTCAAAATCATATTTGTCGGCGGTTCTCCCCGCTCAGGTACTACTCTTGTAAAGCGTATTCTGGACGCCCACAGTGACATATACTGTGGGCCGGAGTTCGATTATCTTCCCCGGTTCTGCGAACTCTACAGCAACATGAAATATTCCCTTGAAATCGGCAGGCTGAAATCATATACCGATGAACATCAGCTCAGGGAACATTTCAGGAACTTCATACTGGCCTTTTTTGTTCCGCTTGCAGAAAGATTCAAGGTGCACTGTATTGCCGAAAAGACACCGGACAATATTATCTGGTTTTATGAATTGCATGAAATCTTTCCGGAAGCCTTTTTGGTTCATGTTATCAGAAATCCGCTGGATGTAGTGGCGTCGCATCTCCGCCTGGGAAAACGTACAGACCGCAATCAACCCCTGTTTCATTCGGCCAGGTTGACTGCAAACGTATGGAAAAAAACTGTTTTTCATCTCACACGTGATAATGACAGATTCAATGATCCGGAGTTCAGGCAGAAATATCTCGAGTTACGCTATGAAGATCTGGTCCGGAGGCCAGGAGAGGAAATTGCCAGATTGTCAGATCATATAGGCGTTCCGTTTGAGAAATCCATGCTGGTATCTTCAGGCAGAGGCAAGGGTGACATAACAATTTTCGACGAATTTTATACCACTGAAGAATATTACAGGCCGATAGTGCAGTCCAGCGTGGGAAGATGGAAAAAAGAACTTTCTAAAAGGGAGTTATTCGCAATACTTGACATTACTTACAGGGAGTTGATAGAACTCGGTTACTACACGTATGAAGACATACAGAGAATGAAATCATGCCCGGTGCTTGATATTTCCTGCTGGTATGCCAAGATGACCAATCTGGGGCTTTTTCAGAAGCTGGTCCAAAAGGCAAAAACGAATCCCCGGGCGAGAAGAATCATGGAAAAACTGCTCGCTTTTTCACGGGCCTGCTGATACCGACACCGGCATTGCTTCATCAGGCCCGTCCGGCATATTGAGCCATAATTCGCAATAATCAGAAAAATATGGTCAGGCATTCGACATCCCGCAGTTCACACAGAGACGGCCTCCCATTGGTCAGTGTGCTTATTCCGGCCTACAACCATGAAAAATACATAGAGACCTGTCTGGAAAGCCTGATCCAGAAAAATTCATCCCGGTGGGAAATCGTGATCATAGACGACGGGTCGCAGGATTCAACATTCAGAATTGCAAAGGCATGGCTGGAAGAAAAACAGTCAAGTTTTCATTCTGCCAGAGTCCTCAGCCAGAACAATATCGGGATAGTAAAAACCCTGAACCGTTTGATAGGGCTTGCACAAGGCGACTACATTGTTCTGCTGGCCAGTGACGATTATCTCCTGCCCGGCGGCATAGACATAAGGCTTGATGCACTGGAGCAGCATCCGGAATGGCTGGGCATATTTGCTGATTGCGTAGTAGTGAACGATCACGGAGAAATCATCTCCAAAAGCGGCATATCCCGCATGTACACCCCAAGGAACAGTGCCGAGAAACGGGCACTTCAGCATCCGGATCTAATAGCCATGGAGCTGATTCTCAGGTGGTCTGTGCCCGGTCCTGTTTTCATGGCCAGGCGGGAGGCCTACCAGGCGGACACAGGAGTCGGACTCTATGATGAGAGACTGACTGCGGAAGACCGGGATTTTTACCTGAGACTGCTGGCCATGAGGGCGCTGGGTTTCATTGACGCAAAGGTGGCCGCCTACCGGGTCCATAAATTAAGCGCTGTCAAACGCCCCAACTACAAGTGGAAGGTTGCCCATTCCGTCATGGAAAGCGAGCGCCAGAATATAAGGAATTTCTGCGGCCTCGAAAAAATGGCACTGCGCATAATGGCGAACAGATCTGAACACCTGCTGAAATGCCATACTGCAGGCGGAGTCCGAAAAGCCTATTATTACGCAAAACAGAAATTAAACAGCTCCATTCTGCTTTTTTTCCTCCAGTACCAGAAGATACGCACCCAGCTACTTACCTAAAAAATCCGAAATGCGGTCCGGAGAAAAAATCTCTTGCATTTAGCGGATCATGTAGTTATTATTGATAATCATTATCAATAATAATCTTGGTCTATATAAGTGAGGAGAAATATCATGTGCCTTGAAATACGAAAGACATGCAGTTGTGGCAGCCGATCCGTACAGTTTCACATGCGCGACAATATCCTGAGTGAAGAGGTTCTGCTTGACCTGTACTGCCCGGCATGTTCTGAATCGGTCACACTCAATCCCAAAAACATGATAGACGACAATGGATGGATCATAGAATATGATATGGATCTTGCCAGATTCCTGATGGTTTCAAAACTCCAGGTCACCGCAGACATGGTCTCTCCAGAATATCTTTTCGACAGCGGTTATGCCACTTGGCAGGAGATGTATCCAGGGGAACATGAGGAAATCCGGGAGGAGCGCAATGAGATCATTACCATGCTCAAGACCGATCCAGCCCGTTATCTGCAGGAAATAAGCCGCTGGAATATTGCTCGGGTCCAGCGCCTCAAGGCCGACGGCTGGAGAAAAGCCCAGGCGGCCTGACCACTGATCCCGATTATTCATGCCAATTAGCATTTGTTCGGCTTTTGAAGCGAATAATCTGGGCTGACCTCTCTTGATCGGCAGGCCATTACAGGTGAAACCGGCGGTCCTTTCCATATACCGGCCTCCACTCCCTGAATGATCGGCTTACCTGGAGTGTCATTTCTCATGCAGATGGCTCAGATACCCTGAAAGCCTGCAGTTTCCTGCCTCAGGTATCCGGATACCCCTGAGGAATCAAGATATTTCAGGTAATCGGATATCAGTTCCACAGGGTATTCGGTATGGCCTTCCAGTACTGCCCGCCATTTTGAGGTACCAAGGGGGCCTGACCGTGCCTTTCTGAAGATCTCCCTCTTTATAAACGGGAATCCGAAGTCTGTTATCAGGACGTCCCAGTAATCGAACGAGGGATTCAGAAAGAAGAACCTCCTGATACCCGGGATTTTTTTCTTTCTGATTACGGCGTCGTAAGGAACGTACGCACCTATCTGGAACCCAATTTCTCTGAAAAATGATGAAAACCCGATCTCATACCTCCGGACCAGCATCTTTTTCTCACGGAAAAGCTGGATGGAATTCCAGAACCCTTCCCATGCCCCTGACCGCAACACCTCGGGGCCAATGTGAAGGAAATAGCTCTGGACATGGGGTTTGATCTGACAGTTTTCCGTCATTCCCCATATATCATATTTTGCTGAGCGCATCTTTTTCATGATCGGGCCTAGATCATAGAGCGGCCCTAAAACGCTGTCATTTGCCAGGAGAACTGCGCTGCATTTTCTTCCGTGTCCGATCTCTTCCAGGCCTGCACGCCACGAGCTAAAATCAAGCCCCACGTTCTCGGTCTCGATGATCATTCCGCCGTATCCTGATATCCTTTCCACATCCTCTGCATCCAGGAGAGAAGAGGAGACAAATATGACCTCAAACCCTGCGTCCCTGATCTTCTGGAGGTAATAGAAAACATATTCAGGCACCCTGTTTCCATGACTGTAAGAAGAAAAAATGCAGACCCGGCTGTCTTCCGGATCTATGGAACCATACCTGATATTTTTCCAGCAGCCAGGCGAGGTCTTCCCTGCGTGGATGAGCTCAACCCAGCCGTATTTCATGAGAAAGAAGAGATTTGTGACGTTTTTTATCACTTTATCCCCTGAAAGTCCTGTACCAGGATGAAAAGAACAGATTCCAGAAAAAAGCCAACTGCCGTCTGGGCAACTGGGGATATATCCTGTTTCTGAGGCAGTATATACAGGCAGCAAGGCCGCCGCGTGTAAGTTGTCTGTAAACCTCTTCCAGATCCGTTCCATTATGCTGGATATTGTTCCTGTCAAGGTAGCTGACAAGGGCGCCCAGCTGCCTGACCTGACTCTGCAGATATCTGTAGTGTCTGTAAAATGGATCCGATCTCACCATGCCGGTCAGATATTCTCTAGCATTCTTTTTTCTGACCCCGGTTACGTTCTGCGAATGCTGCCTGTACAGCACAGTAGGCACGGGTATGTACCTGATTCGACCTGTTGTGGCGGCAATCAGGGCAAACCAGTAGTCATGGAGAACAGCTTCCTCCGGGATGGGCATGGAGTTCATGATCAGAGGGCGGTTAAGCATGGTCACACAGCCTGTGACAAAATTCTGCACAATAAGGGTCTCGAGGACGTGTTCTTCCTGTGGACAGACATAGAATTTATTGAAAGATTCGTGCCTCACCCCCAGATCCCTGTCAGCCACCCTGAGGTCGGAATAGACCAGAATCGGTGTCAGGTTCCCGTGCTCTGCCTCTGTATCTGTCATCTCCTTGCAGAATATCGCAAGTTTTTCAGGCAGCCACACATCGTCCTGATCGCACAGGGCTACATAATCTCCCCTGCAGAGGCCCACTGCCTTTTCGAAATTCCCTATGACTCCAACATTTCTTCTATTGACATAAAGCCGAATGGGGATTTCGGATTCTTTCTTAATTCTCCTCAGAATCCGGACTGTTGCATCAGTGGAGCAGTCGTCCACCACCACGATTTCAAGCGGCCTCAGAGTCTGGCGGAAGATACTCGCCAGCTGTTCTTCGATATAGAGCGCACCATTATATGTGCACAGGGCAATGGATATCGATCGGTCTTCAGACATGTTCAGTCTAATAAACAGGAAAACGCCGTTTTCAACAATAGATCAGTGGATGTCCAGCTGCGCACCCGCCCCCCGTATCTCGAGATCATGGAGCACATACTCTCCAGACACGGTCCCCGGATCAAGCCTCAGTTTCTCTGTTCTTCGAATATTGGGAAGCGCAAGGAAGACGATATTTCTCCCCTTTTTCAGTGACGCTTTCCTTGAAAGCCACAGGCTGAATTCCCTGTACTGTTCCGTCTGGAAAAATATCTGGAGCTGGGTATCTTCCGGGCTGGTGACATCCACCCTGACAATGGATCGAATCGTGTCTGGCACCCTGCTGTCAGGAAGTTCGAAACGCGGG
>DTYO01000155.1 GCA_012961845.1 Thermodesulfobacteriaceae bacterium | reverse complement strand
GAGGCTCAATATGATGTCACTCCCCTGAGAAACCGACCGCCAAAAGCTCGATTACCGAGAAGTGCATAATTTGGGTTGATACGAAGCGTTCCAACGTGGGTTTCAGGCGCCGGGCGGCGTTATCCCAAAACATTCTTTGCTCATAATCAATTGCCAAAAATCGTGCCGCTTATCCTCGGTCGAAGCCCGGTCGCCTGCAAATGGGGTTAGATGCCGTTTTACCTTCATTCTATTCTGTCGCGCTTCTCAAGATTATGCTTTGCGCAAAGCAACTGGATGTTTTCTGCGACCAATGATGAGCCCCCTTTCGAATAGGGAATGATATGGTCAAAGTGCAAATTTTCTTTGCTTCCGCAAACTACACACTTGCCTTTATCTCGTTTCCAGACTTCCCTTTTCACTTCAGCAGGTATAAGCCGATTGTGGTCAAATGAAAAGTCATTCTGCTCGATTTCTTGCCGAGATTGGTCTTCAGCGATTTCCAAATTGAATTTGAAGACGTTCCTTCCATTACTCTGCTCAATCCAAGCATCTACCAATAAGAAAATACCATTGTACGTCCAGATGCCAGGACGGATTTTCTCGTACACTTTCACTAGTTCTGCTGGTTTACCATCTGAAGCATGTTGTTTTGCCGCTTGATAGAATAATCCATTTTGTGTCAGTGACCCGCCAGGATTCCTCACTGGTTGGTCTACCGATTTAGGAGCAGGGCCATTTTTTCGGCGGGGGAATATCATGTCCTTCATAGATTAGTACTCTGCCGTTTTCTTCAATTCGGTCAGCGTAGGGTGCATTTGGGCGTACACTCATCAAAATCACGCTGTAGTTTTTCCCAAGGCGAAAATTCATTCCCCGCTGTAGATTGACACCTTCAGCCGAGCACATTTCAAGATATGAGATTATGTCACCAATTTGGAACATTAGACTTCCTTATATTCAAAAAAAGGCATCTAACAAGGCTTTATCCCGGCAATAGTGGGATAAAGCCTTATTTGTTCTTCCATTGTTTGTGTATCCGGGTTTCTACTGTCCTTTAATCCCGGAATATAATGCATTACACTTCTAAACAGCAGGAAGAAAAACAGATAGAAACGGGAAATACAGCCGTATGCTGATTTCTGTGGGGGACTACCTTCCTGTATTGACAGTCTGTGGGCATAAATGAATCAGAAGACGATTTCCTCAAAAACGGCTCTGAATTGCCCTGAACAGATATAGTGTACGGCATTGCCTTTACAGGCAGTAAAATCATAAAGCTCAACAATTTAGTTGAAGGAGGATAATATGGGACGTGAAAAAGTATTGTTCAAGAGTGAAGAAAAAAAAGCGCTGTAGAAATCGTGGCAATACTGAGAAACATTGCTGACAGAATTGAACAAGGCAGCATGACGCTGCTGCAGAATGACAACGAAGTCGAGCTGGATTTTCCGCAGCGTATAACCCTGGAGATCAAGATGGAAATCACACCGGATAAGGCATGGCATACACTGTGTGCAGGCGAGGTGATCAGTCTGCTCGCAAGTGACATGAAAAACGGGCTGGATCACGAGGAAGCGGGGCAGCGGTTGATCCGGTTTGGGCCAAATACTCTTACCACCGGCCGGAGCAAGCCGGTCTGGCAGCGTCTTCTGCTTCAGTTTCACCAGCCGCTGATCTATATAATGATCGTCGCAGGTCTGATAACAGCAGTCTTCCGGGAATGGGTCGATTCAGGCGTGATTTTCGGAGTGGTGCTGATCAACGCCATTACTGGCTTCATCCAGGAGTCTAGGGCTGAAAATGCCCTAGCAGTCCTGGCCGACACCATGGTTGCTGAGGCAACTGCCTTGCGTCACGGTGAAAAAAAGCGGATTCCATCATCCGAGCTGGTTCCAGGAGATATCGTCCTGCTCCAGGCAGGTGACAAGGTCCCTGCGGACTTGCGTCTCCTCAAGGTTCGTAGCCTTCAGGTGGATGAATCCGCACTTACCGGGGAATCGGTGCCTGTGGAAAAAGACGTGTCTCCCATAGAACAGGACACTCTTCTTGCAGACAGGATGAATATGGCATTTGCCTCTTCCATGGTTACCTACGGTCAGGGGACCGGTATTGTTACAGCAACCGGCGATCGCACCGAGGTAGGCCACATTTCAAGCCTTATTTCTTCGGCGCAGGACCTGACCACACCCCTGACCCGAAAGATCGCACATTTCAGCCATATCCTGCTTTATGCTATCCTGGGACTGTCCGTAATAACGGTTGTGGCTGGTATACTGCGTGGTCAGCCGCTGTTTGCAATGTTCATGGCAGCCGTGGCCTTAGCTGTGGGAGCTATTCCGGAAGGGCTGCCGGCTGCTTTGACTATTACGCTCGCCATCGGTGTATCGAGAATGGCCAGGCGCAAGGCCATAATACGCAAGCTGCCGGCAGTGGAGACCCTTGGCAGCACTACAGTGATCTGTTCCGACAAGACTGGAACACTTACGGAAAACCAGATGACCGTACAGGCAATCATTGCAGGTGGAGTTCATTTCGAGGTCAGCGGGTCGGGATATGCTCCTCTGGGCAGGATAGTCAGACAGGATGGAGCTGATGACGTAAATACAGTAGCACTTGCAGAATGTCTGAGGGCTGGACTGCTTTGCAACGACAGCCTGCTGCTTGAAAAAAGTGATGGCTGGCAGGTTCAGGGAGATCCGACGGAAGGCGCCCTGCTGGTTTCTGCAGCCAAGGGGGGCTTCAACATAAGGGAGATGCAGCAGAGCTTTTCCAGGCTCGGTTCCATTCCGTTTGAATCTCAGCACCAGTACATGGCTACTCTGCACGACACAGTGGCCGGCAGGCCTAGACTGGTATATGTCAAAGGTGCTGTGGAGCAGGTGATTTCCAAATGCACAGCAGCGTTGGACGGGGACGGACGGGAAATACCGTTGCAGCTTGACATGATCCAGCGGGATGTTGAGCAGATGACCGCCAGGGGACTTCGTGTTCTTGCTTTTGCCCGGAAGGAATTACATGCTGAAGCCACTGAAATAACCCATGAGGATATTAACGACGGGCTTACTTTCGTTGGGCTGCAGGGAATGATCGATCCGCCGAGAGCCGAGGCGGTGGCAGCTGTCAAAATCTGCCATACAGCAGGCATCAAGGTCAAGATGATCACTGGTGATCACCCCGGAACCGCTGCTGCCATTGCAGGCCAGATAGGAATATATGACGGCTCCGCTTACGAAACTGAACAAGACCCGGTAGTAACAGGCATGGAGCTGGAGAAACTCCCGGAAGAAGAACTGACCAGGGTGGCCGAAGAAAAAAGTGTTTTTGCCAGGGCTACGCCGGAGCAGAAAATTCGTTTGGTAAATGCTCTGCAGTCACAGGGCCATGTAGTCGCCATGACCGGAGACGGAGTAAATGATGCTCCAGCCTTGAAACAGGCCGACATAGGGGTGGCCATGGGCATTACGGGCACAGACGTTTGCAAGGAAACCGCCGACATGGTGCTGACCGACGACAACTTCAGCTCAATCGAGGCTGCGGTGGAGGAAGGCCGGGGTGTATTCGACAATCTGACCAAGTTCATCGTGTGGACCCTGCCTACCAACCTGGGAGAAGGTCTTGTTATCCTGACAGCCATTCTGCTTGGTGTCACTTTGCCCATCCTGCCTGTACAGATCCTCTGGATCAATATGACCACGGCAGGTTTCTTGGGGCTGATGCTGGCTTTCGAACCAAAAGAACCCGGTATCATGCAGCGGCCGCCGCGCAATCCGGATACGCCTATTCTTACAGGTGACCTTATTGTCAGGATTTTACTGGTGGGCACTCTGCTGCTCATCGGCGCCTTCGGTCTTTTTGAATGGGAACTGGCAACAGGAGCTACTCTTGAACAGGCACGCACGGTTGCGGTCAATGTATTTATCGTCATAGAACTTTTTTACCTGTTCAACTGCAGATCTCTCACCAAATCAATATTCGAGCTGGGTATTTTTTCAAACTTGTGGGTTTTCGTGGGGATCGTCGTCATGCTCTTTCTGCAGATATTGTACACATATCTGCCTGTTATGAACCGGTTGTTTGACAGTGCACCGGTTTCCATTGAGGCGTGGGGCCGCATAACCGGGGCTGGAATCATCGCTTATACGGCTGTTGAGATCGAGAAGTGGATGCGGATCCGAATCAACATGGGAGATACGACAAAAGGGCACCTTTAACAATTGTTCTTTTGCCCCGCAAGTGTGCTGCATCCAAAAAGTAATCCTCGAAATATCACTATAGTGTCTGTATTCATTTTTCCTGTGTGCCTTGTTCCGGAACAAAATTTCTCATTTTCAGATGCACCCGAATCCTGAATGCCAGTCTCCTTGTCGCATCACATTTTTATGGAACACTGCAGACTTCAGACCGGCCGCGTAAATAACCACAGGTACTCATTCACTGGATGATCCAAAATCTGCGCGTTCTGAACATTCCTCTTAACCGCTTGCGGTTATCAGAATAGTAGATTAAATGATACAGCACGTTCCACGCCTCCAGGAATCTGTCGGTTTCCGGGAGTCGTGGTTTTTTTCGTATGAGTGTTGAGTCTGAAGCAGTAAAGAAAGATAGATGCAGGTACGAATTGTTTATTTTTTTACACTTCATAATCATTACATAGGTAAAAAACGGTATTTTCACTGAATCAGGAGTAGGCAACGTGGCTACAGCTGCAGTACGTGGTTTTAAGGATATACTGCCCGGTGAGGTGTCTTACTGGAGGAAGATAGAAGAAACTGCCAGAGACACGTTTCGTGTATCCGGCTTCCAGGAGATCCGTATCCCCATCCTGGAAAAAACGGAAATCTTTGCACGCGGTATAGGGGAGCACACTGACATCGTAGAAAAGGAGATGTATACATTCACCGATAGGAGCGGCGATTCACTGACTCTCCGTCCTGAGGCCACTGCAGGACTGCTCAGAGCGGTCATAGAACACAAACTGTACGGCAGACAGCCTCTGCTCAAACTGTTCACCATGGGCCCGATGTTCAGGCATGAGAGGCCTCAGAAGGGGAGATTGAGGCAGTTTCACCAGATCAACGCAGAGGCCATAGGAACAGTGGCTCCGGCAGCGGATGCAGAGGTGATATGGATGGCGTGGAGAATCCTTGAAAGACTTGCATCCGGCGCGATGCGCATCGAGTTAAACTCCATCGGCTGCCCTCTGTGCAGGCCCTTTCACAGGGAGGATCTCATACTCTACCTTTCGAGAATCAGTGCCAAACTCTGTACTGAATGCCGTCGGCGCAGTAAAACCAATCCTCTCAGGGTCTTTGACTGCAAAAACGATCCGTGCAGGGAGCTAATGCAGCGTGCACCGCTGCTCCAGCACTATTACTGCCCGGAATGCGGTGACCACTTTGCAGAAGTGATAAGGATTCTCAAGCGCCTGGACATACCGTTCGTCATCAACCCTTACCTGGTAAGGGGGCTGGACTATTACGTCAGGACCACATTTGAAATAACATCACCCGACCTGGGTGCCCAGAGCACGGTGGCGGCAGGAGGCAGGTATGACGGACTGGTAAAGGACTTGGGCGGGCCTGACCTTGCAGGTGTGGGCATGGCCATAGGGGTTGAACGTCTGATCCTGCTCATGGACAGGGCGGAAGCAGATCATGCCATTGATCTTTTCATATGCGCTCTTGGTCCGACTGCCCGGAAAAAAGCCGTGCCATGGATCAAGAATTGGCGTAATAATGGTGTGTCTGCCCAGATGTCTTACGAAGACAAGAGTCTCAAGGCTCAGATGAAACAGGCTGATAGGACGGGGGCTCGACAAGTGGTGATTGTCGGTGATAACGAACTGGAAAAAGGAATTGTCACTGTCAGAGACATGGTTGCACATGAACAGCGGGATGTCTCTGTGGACGAGGTTGTGGAACTGGTGGAAGATATCGTCAGGAGTCCGTATTAGACGTCTGTCCTGCTACCGGCTGCATTAAATTTCCGTCAATTCGTTAGTTTCCAAGAGAGGTATAAAGAAATGGATTCAATGAGGGGCCTGAAGCGCACTCATGATTGTTACAGTCTGACGCACAGTGATCTTGACAGTGAAGTTGTCCTCATGGGATGGGTACTCAGGAGAAGGGACCATGGCGGCGTCATTTTTGTGGATTTGCGGGACAGGAAAGGTATTACACAGGTAGTCTTTGCACCTGAAGTGGAAGCGGATGTCCACCTGAAAGCCCACAAACTCAGGAGTGAATACGTCATAGCAGTCAGAGGCAGGGTGCGGATGAGGCCGGAAGGAATGGAAAATTCCAGGATCAGGACAGGAATGATAGAAGTAGCCTGCACGGAACTGCGCATACTCAACACTGCCAGGACACCCGCCTTCCCCCTTGATGAAGAAGGCGATATATCTGAAAACCTCAGACTAAAGTATAGGTATCTCGACCTCAGGAGGCCCTGGATGGTGTCTAACATCACCTTGAGACACCGGGTATGTCAGGTGATAAGGACTTTTTTGAACCAGAATGATTTTCTGGAAATCGAAACCCCAGTCCTGACCAGAAGCACCCCTGAAGGGGCAAGAGACTATCTGGTGCCCAGCAGGGTCAATCCAGGTTGTTTTTTTGCCCTGCCACAGTCCCCGCAGCTTTACAAGCAGATACTCATGGTTTCCGGTGTCGATCGCTATTACCAGATAGTAAAATGTTTCCGTGATGAAGACCTGAGGGCGG
>DTYO01000154.1 GCA_012961845.1 Thermodesulfobacteriaceae bacterium | reverse complement strand
TAGCTCAGTCGGTAGAGCAGTGGACTGAAAATCCTCGTGTCGGTGGTTCGATTCCGCCTCTCGGCACCAGCCAATCAATAAGCTCGTAGCTGTCAAAAGTTGCGGGCTTTTTGTTTGCCCGTCTCACATTCGGCCTGTACAGATTAATTGATGGACACCATGCAACCTCCCCTTAAACCAATCATCGAGGCCCTGTTGCTGGTAGCAGATCGTCCGTTGACTCTGAAGGATTTTGCCGAACTGCTTCCGGAATTCTCTAGGAAAGCTGTTAAATCCACTCTGAAGGACCTGCAACAGGAATACAGTGATTCACAGCGAGGCTTCGAAGTCACAGAGACTGCAGCTGGATTTCGCCTCCAGACACACAGGGATTTAAGAAGCTGGGTACTCCGTCTGAAAAAAACCACACCGTTGAGGCTGAGCAAGGCGGCTTTGGAGGTACTGGCAGTGACGGCCTACAAACAACCTGTGACCCGGGCGGAAATAGAAAACATCAGGGGAGTTGATTCCAGCGGAACTCTGCGTTTTCTGCTGGACAGGAAACTGCTCAGGATAGCCGGGCGCAAGGATGTTCCAGGGCGCCCGCTCCTGTATGCCACTACGAAGAAGTTCCTGGATATATTTGGCTTGAAAAACCTGTCATGCCTTCCATCCGAGGCGGAAATCTCAGAACTCGGCCCCGCAGAAGACGGACTGCAGCAGCTTCCCCTTTTCAGGAAGAGCAACAGAAGACCGGCGTAATCCCAGGAGAGCATCAAGTAAAAGACCCGGGAGCCCCAAGACAGTACAGGAAGAGACAAATATGTCATCAATTACCACTTTACAAAGGGTTTTTCATATATGCTGCTACTGCCCAGTTCACATTCTATCTCCAGCAGCCTGTTGTACTTGGCCAGCCGTTCACTCCTGCTGGCCGAACCCGTCTTGATCTGTCCTCCTGCCATGGCAACCGTAAAATCTGCAATGAACTGGTCTTCGGTCTCCCCTGACCTGTGAGACACTATATGTGTCCAGCCCGCGCTTCTGCACATGTGTATAGCATCCATGGTTTCAGTGACTGAACCGATCTGATTGAGCTTGATCAGAACTGAGTTGGCTGATTTCTCTCTTATCCCCCTTTCAATGAATCTGGTATTGGTAACAAACAGATCATCTCCCACAATCTGAATCCTATCTCCCAGCCTGGACACCATGTGTCTGAACCCGTCCCAGTCATTTTCATCAAGTCCGTCCTCTATGGATATAATGGGATATCTGTCTGCCCAGTCCTTCAGCAAGGCCACCATCTCCTCGCTTGTTTTCTCTCCCTCGCCCGACTTGGAAAGCACATATCTGCCATTCTCGAAAAATGAACTGGCAGCCACGTCGAGTGCTATGGCTATATCCTCACCGGGCCTGTAGCCGGCCTTTTCTATGGCCTGGACGATCAGCTGACATGGCTCTTCATTGTTACTCATATTGGGAGCAAATCCGCCTTCGTCACCTACTGCGGTTGAATATCCCTTTACCTTCAGTATGGACTGAAGGGCATGGAAGGTCTCAGTACCATAACGAAGAGCTTCGGCAAAAGTAGGAGCTCCTACGGGCATGACCATGAATTCCTGAAAATCGACACTGCTGTCGGCATGCTGACCTCCATTGATGATATTCATCATCGGAACAGGAAGACGCCCGGCTGCAGCGCCACCGAGATAGGAATACAAAGGCAGATCGGCGCTCAACGCTGCGGCCCTGGCTACGGCCATGGATACAGACAGGATAGCATTGGCCCCTAAATTTGCCTTGTTCTCGGTGCCGTCGAGCTCAAGCATCATTCTGTCCACAAGACCCTGCCTAGCAGCATCCACACCAGCCAATGCGGGGGCAATCTTTTCATTGACATTTCTTATTGCATTGAGAACGCCTTTTCCTCCATATCGGGAAGCATCTCCATCTCTGAGTTCAAGGGCCTCGTTCTCACCTGTTGATGCTCCGGACGGCACTGAGGCAACCCCCACACTCCCGTCCTCCAGAGTCACAAACGTCCTGATGGTGGGATTTCCCCTGGAATCAAGTATTTCCATGGCCTGTATCTTACTAATGGCTCTGAACATAATCTACCGCCTTTCGAGTTGTTGGCTGTCTGAAAATGATTTCTTCGCCGATTCATGCGTCTTGCTCAAAAATTGCTTTCCTGAATGCCTGACAGGCATCCGCGCATTTTTAGCTTAGCCTGATCTCCTGCGGAAAGCTTCATTTACGGACAGATACTTGCAAAAAATTTCCTGTATCGCTTTTGTTGTATAATCCCGGATTATGCAGCCCCCAAGTTTGCTGAATATGCAAAACATCAGGGGTCCGGACATACCTGGACATTCCAAACCCTTGACAACGCAGCAGGTTCAGTGAAGCTGCGAGCACCTTGCAACTTCAACTGCAGAACATTTAAGGCAGTCTTGAAAACACCTTTTGGATGAATCAGAAAACATGGCATCAAATGCATAGTTCCATGTAATAATTTTACATTTTTTCGGCAGTTGCTGTGCATAATCCAAGATAATGGAACATCGTGTCTGGTCAACCAGTTTCCCCGATAATGTTAAATTATTCGATGTCTGTACAATCCAGGGCTGTACAATCAGTGCCGATGTTCTTATGATATGTGTTATTCCTAGAAAAAGGGGACATATGAATATACAGTAGGGAACCTCTAAAAATTAGATTTTTTGTTC
>DTYO01000153.1 GCA_012961845.1 Thermodesulfobacteriaceae bacterium | reverse complement strand
TTTGTAAAAAACAGATTGTGCTGGAAACCGATCTTGATCCTGATCTTCCGAACTGCCTGATCGACGGCCGGCGCATGAAGCAGGTACTGCTCAACCTGGTTATGAATGCAGGCCAGGCAATAGGGAGCAGGGGAAATATCAATATCGGTTCCAGACAGGAAAAAGCCGGTATCATTGTAGATGTTGAGGACGACGGCCCCGGCATCAGTAAAGATATCATGGACAAAATTTTCGATCCCTTTTTCAGTACCAAAGAACCGGGCCAAGGAACAGGACTTGGTCTTTCGGTCAGCTACGGAATCATTCGTGAGCATGGCGGTGAAATCAGAGTCCGGTCAACTCCCGGGCGGGGAGCATGTTTTTCCATAATGATACCTTTAACCCAGGAGAATCCCGGCAATGAATAGACACAACACCTGCCTTCCCCAGATTTTGATTGTTGACGATGAACCCGACCTGCTGACCGGTCTTAAGAGAAGTTTTGTCAAGCGATTACCCGGTACGGAAGTACTGACCGCTTCGGGCGGCAGAGAGGCGCTAAAGATACTGCCACAGGAGGAGATAGCCCTGGTGCTGATGGATGTTATGATGAGCGATATGAACGGACTCGAGGTCCTTGACCGGATCCACAGCATGGAACCGGAACTGACCGTCATCATGATGACGGGATACGGGACAATAGAACTGGCCGTGGATGCCATCCGCCGGGGAGCATGGGATTTTGTGACCAAACCCCTGGATCTTGATGCCCTGACCAGGTTGCTCGGTAAGGGGCTGGAGCGCAGCCGGCTCCTGGTGGAAAACAAGAAATTGCGCAGCAGGATATGTCCCGACGGAACGGCCCCCGAGTTCGTTGGTCAGAGTCCTGCAATGCAGCGGCTCTACAGAACCATTCAGACATCGGCTGACAGTGAATATACCGTTCTGATCCGCGGTGCGTCTGGGACAGGCAAGGAACTCTGTGCACGTGCCATACATGCCTTGAGCCGGCGGGCGGGAAAACCCTTTGTAATGGTCAATTGCCCGGCGATCCCGGAACACCTGCTGGAATCGGAAATGTTCGGCTACCGTAAAGGCTCTTTTACAGGGGCCGACAGGGATCATGCCGGTCTGTTCTTCCAGGCGGACGGCGGTACCATCTGTCTGGATGAAATAGGTGACATCCCGGTCGGCATCCAGACAAAACTGCTGCGGGTCTTGCAGGAACAGGAGATCAAGCAGCTGGGAGCAGATGCATCCACAAAGATAGATGTCCGCATCATCGCATCAACCAATGTCGATCTGGAAACCATGATCGCTGAAGGGAAATTCCGGGAGGATCTTTTTTACCGGCTTGAGGTCATAACTGTGCGCATGCCCTCTCTGTGCGAGATTGCCGAAGACATCCCTCTTCTTGCCAGCCACTTTCTGAAAAAAGCCCGGATGGAACTGGACAGCGGTGAAAAAAGCTTTTCCAGAGCTGCCCTTGAAACCCTTTCGGCCCACAGCTGGCCCGGCAATATAAGGGAATTGCAGAATGTTATTCGCCGAGCAGTACTTTTCTGTGCCGGCTCCGTTATTGATTCCGAACATCTTATGATAGATTCCAGGTTGCCGGTTTCGGATCCAGGTACCAGCATGGATCCGGATGCGGTTATTACACCCTATAAGGAGGCCAAGGACAGCTGTCTTGATTCATTTACCAGACAGTACGTCCATTCACTGCTGAAAAAGAGCAAAGGTAACGTATCACAGGCAGCGCGGCTGTCGCACCTTACCAGGGCCGCCCTGCAGAAAATAATGCGCCGATATGGTATTGACGGGAAGCAGTTCAGGTAGAGGCAGTTCGGATTACACTGCAAGAACCACAAGTTCGTGATTACACTCAATAATTTCTGGATGCAAGACATGCCGATCGGCTATCCAGAGCTGTTTGCCTGTGCTATCTGCTCACATGGT
>DTYO01000152.1 GCA_012961845.1 Thermodesulfobacteriaceae bacterium | reverse complement strand
GTCAAAGGCCTCGGCGATCCCTTCGGGCCGCGTGGCGGCTTTGGTCTCCACCACTATCACGGGAATGCCGTTCACCAGGAGTACCACATCGGCGCGGATGCGGAAGCGCCCGTTGGTAAAGGGGAATTCGTCGGTTATGTGAAAGGCGTTGGCCTCAGGGTGGTCCGGATCCATCAGACGCAGGTTCTTTTCGCGCCTCTCGGCCTCGACGAACACGGTTTTCAGGCCCACCAGGTACTCCCAGGCTTCCTGGTTGCCCTCGATGTTGGGCCGCACGCGCACTAAGCGGGCGATGACCTCCTCGGCCTTGGTTACCGAGTCCACCACGCCGGGGTTGAGGCGCTGAAGTTGTTCAATGAGGACCGAACGCAACACGGGGCTGTCTTCACCGCCGCGCAGACGCAGGGCCTCCTCCGGCGACAGGTAGGTCCACCCGGCTTCTTCCGCGTAGCGGATGAAGGGGTTTTGGACAGTGTGACGTTCGGTAAAGGAGGCGTACTGGGTCATGGCTGGTCCTCCTCCTGATCGCGGCAGGCGTTGTGGTAGGGGCGAGGCGATGCCTCGCCCCCACCGTGCAGGGAACGGGTCCGCGCGTCGTTTTGCAACAGGCGCCACAAATCACGAGCCCGGGGGTCGGGGCCAACAGCGTTGGGGTTGTATCGGTCCAGGTGCCAGCGCGCGGGGTTTTCGGCGATGTACTGCCGGATGGCGTCCAGGGCCCGTTCGCTGCGGATGATGTGTTCGTAGTAGTTACGTTGCCACACCGGCGCGCCCGGCGTGCCGCGCAATGCGTTGATGCGGCGGGTGACCGCGGATTTGAACGACCCCACAATGGCACCCAACGACCCCGATGCCGGCCCCCGTGGGGGAACGCGTTCTGATGGGCGCGACGTATGCATATGTCGTAGGGGCGACGCATGCGTCGCCCCTACGACATGATCCACAATGACAATAATGCCATGGATGTGATTCGGCATCACCACGAAGGCGTCCAATTCCACATGCGGAAAATGATCCGGGATTTCACGCCAACACGTCCTCACAATTTCGCCGTATACGTTCAACACCATTTCCCCATCCACCACCTGGCCGAAGAGGGGCGCGCGTTGGTGGGTGCAAATGGTAATGAAATACACGCCGGGTTGGGTGTAATCGTACCCACGCAATCGGATGGAACGCCGACGGTGGCGTTGGGGGTCATACGCGGGCATGGCCACCGGCACGGCGCCCAGGAGCTTGAGCGGTTCGACACCGGCACCGGTACATCTGAGTTCGTATCCTTCCAGATCCTGGAGGGTCCGGATGGGTTTTTTGGAAATGATGTTTGCAGGAGGGGCTGCGAACAGGGTAAGCACCTTGACCTTTGAGAGGGATTTGGGTTGATATTTGCTGTAAAGGTCGAACAGTACAGCATTTGCGGTTGCTGCGTTCCTGAATCCTACCGGAAGGTCAACTCCTGCCAGCAGGGGAAACCTGCCTGGCATGTACGGAAGGGCCAGACAGCCTATGTCAGCCACTCCATCCATTACACCGTCGAGCATGTTTTTCGCCCCAAGAAGGGTGGAGCCTGGAAATGTCTGGATCTTGACTTTTCCTTCAGTCCTTGCCTCCACCACAGTCTTCCATTTCTCCATCTGGACACACGGGAAAGTGGATGCAGGCGGAAAATTGGCATAGGTTAGCTTTACAGGGCTGGCAGATCCCGCTCCGGATAGAGCAGGGCCGAAAATACCTGCAGCTATTAATACTGTGACGAACATCAATGCCTTTTTCATTTAAATGCCCTCCTCTCGGTTTTGTTAAAGTGTAGGTATTGTATCGTCTCTCTGTGGTTAGAGCACTTTTGCACTCTCATGGCAACCAGCGTCTGTCGAAGATTCTTTTCGACTTGCGTTCAGAGCGCGGCAGGCTTCCATAGTCCACCACCTTCACATCTGTCGCCACCATGATGTTCTGCTTGATCTGTTGCCTGATGGTGTCCTCTGTTTCCCGGTCATTCCCTGTCCTGGCAGGATTGCGTTCCACCTTTATCAGCATGAAATCCTTGCCGTCCCGTCTTTCCAGTTCGATGCTGTATTCACTTGAAATTTCTTCCACTTCAGAAAGGATCTCGTCGATCTGTCCGGGATAGATGTTTACTCCCCGGAAGATTATCATGTCGTCACTCCTGCCCATGATCCTGTCGTGCATGGGGAATACGGAACCGCAAGGGCACTTTTCTGAAATGGTCCTGGTGAGGTCCCGGGTGCGATACCTGATCAGCGGGGCACCTTCTTTTCGAAGGGTTGTCACCACCATCTCTCCTATGCCTCCTTCTCTGACAGGATTCAGGGTGTCAGGATCGATAATCTCAAGTATAAAATAATCTGCCCAGTAATGTATTCCGGTGTGATATGGGCAGTCGATTCCGGTCCCGGGTCCGTAAAGTTCGGTCATCCCCACTATGTCGTGTATGTGTTCGGCCCCGAATAGTGCCAGGATGGTCTTCCTCATGGATTCACTGCACCTTTCAGAACCCTGTATTATGGTCTTGATATTTACTCGGTCTCTGATGCCTCTCCGGTTGATCTCTTCCCCAAGAAGAAGTGCCATGCTGGATGTACAGCACAGCACATTGGGCCTGAGATCCACGAGGAACTGGCACTGCATCTCCAGGTTGCCGGGACCTACGGGTATGGCCATGGCCCCTGCCCGTTCACAGGCGGCCTGAAAACCAGCTCCTGCCGTCCACAGCCCGTAGCCTACGGCTATCTGGACCCGGTCTCCCGGGCCGACTCCTGCCATTCGGTAGCACCGGCTGAAAAAAGCGGTCCAGTCTTCAATGTCTTGAGCAGTATAGGACAGGATCTTTCGTTTCCCTGTGGTGCCGGATGAAGAGTGGATCCTGACAATACTGTCGTACGGCACACTCAACAGGGGGAAAGGATAATCCTTTCTGAGATCGTCAGCCGTAGTAAACGGCAGTTTGTCGATGTCGTCTGTGGAGCGGATGTGGTCTGGAATTATTCCGGCCTCCTGGAAGCGTTTTCTGTAAAAACTGCTTCCAGCAAAGGCATGGTTGACAGTCCATATCAGGCCTCTGGTCTGTAAATCCCGTAATTCATGTTTGTTTTTCGGCTCATCGAATGGACCGGTATATTTTGCTGTATGTGTCATGTCGTCTTCTCCGGTACTTTCCGGTCAATACCATCCCGCCTTCAGTATATTGGCCCTAGAATCCGCCTTTGTAATCTTTACCCTGATGTCCTGGTCTCTGGAATATTTTTCGCCGTGTCTGGCAGACAGTTCAACCGGTACCAGATAATCGGTCAGTATGGCTATGGTCTTCCTGTTGCCCGTTTCCAGTATCCAGGCATTAAGCGGGATCCCTGTCTTTGCAGCGAGGTGCTTGATCAGCCAATAACGGTGTCTGGCCTGGCGGACAGCCGCTGCGGCAATCAGACCCTGCTGAAGATAAATGGAAAGGTTTTCAATTTCCTGTTCTGTATGGAGCGGGGTCCCGTCTCTGAGGACTGATGCTATCTGCTGCTGCATGACGAGGTCCAGGCCCCTGCGGAGCGGAGATGTTATGGTGGTGTATGCCTCCAGCCCGAGGCCTGCATGAAAGTCCGGTTTTGGGCCGAGATTGCCCCGGCTGAGAAACCTCCGCTGTCTGAAATTTGCCTTGATATCGGTATCGTCTCCCCTGATTATCCGCTGCTGCGGAGGGGGCTGACTCCTGTAGAGGGCTGGCACATGCCGTTCCCTGAGGAAATCAGCCGCCACCATGTTGGCCAGTATCATGCATTCGGCGATGAGGAACCTTGCAGGTCCAGGCCGGGAGAGCTTGACATCCACCCTGCCCGTACTGTCAATACGGAAAATCTGCTCAGGTATCGGGAGCGGCAGGGCTCCCTTGCTGATCCGATGGGCCTGCAGATCGAGACACAGTCTGTGCAGGTCGCAGAGCGTGTCTTTTTCACAGATCATTCTGTCGGCTTCCTCATAGGACAGCCTTCTGGAGATTCTGATCAGGCTCCTGGTGATCCTGCTGTTGACTATCCGACCCTGTCCATCCAGGTTTACAAAAAAGGAAATGGCTCTGCGGACCGTACCTTCCATGAGGCTCCACGTGTCATTGGAGAGCATCTCAGGAAGCATGGGTATGATCTGGTCCGGCAGGTATATCGTGGTAGCCCGGTTTACGGCATTTTTAAAGAGAGGGGAATCGGGGTCTATCTGAAGCCCAATGGAAGTGATGTGTATTCCTATCTCCCAGCGGTCACCGATCTTTCTGAAACTCAGGGCGTCATCGAGATCCCGGCTGTCGGGGGCATCGATAGTGAAGGTGTGGAGTTCGGTAAGATCCTCGCATTCATCGTTTTCAAGGGAAGATGCTCTCTGAACAAGTTTTTCAGCCTGCCTCATCACCGGTTCAGGGAAAGATATTTCTATGCCGTGTCTCAGTATATCCAGATTTTCATCTTCATCCCAGATTCCAGTCCTGACCAGGGTCATGAAAGGGGCATTGATGTCTGAGATGCCAGCCTGCTTGAAAAGGCTCCTGACAGCCATGGCGTGTTCCGATTCCTGACCGGATACGCAGTAATCCTTGATGGCATTGAGCCAGAATGCAATATACGGTTCCATGTTGTCGGGGGGGCTTTTTTTTGTATCCGGATTGTCTGACCACAGATTTTCCAGCCATTTCACACCTGTGACGATCCTCTCCAGCCTTTTTTGTTCACGCGCTCTCAGTTCCAGGAGATTCCGCACCTTTTCTTCCGTCAGTGCCCTTATCATACCTTCCTTGAATTTGAAATAGGTCCGGTCTTCTATGATCGCCCGTATAAGGGCTGCTTCGTGATCAGGAGTGACTGGCCCGCTGAAGGCCAGTTCCGTGAGTTCACTCGGGGTCCACATTTCCTTTTCTCCGTCGATCAGCTCCCACAGGTCGGAGATTACGACCTTGTCTTTCAGACTGTCCCTCCTTGCATTTATTTCCTGCAGTTCTCTTATCTGTTCCGACCTGGTCCTGCCGGAAAGACGCTGTCTGGAGCAATGAATAAAACGTGCCGGAGGAAGATTGAGCTCCCTACCCAGGTGGGTGATCAGATGAAATCTTGATCCCTTTCTGGCGACTGATACTGCACAGATGAAACGGTGTCCTTCCAGAAATTCGATGACCTGGTTGGTGAATTCATTCATTTTTCGGGCAGCGGGGGGAGCAGCTTCATGAGGTCGTCCAGGGCATTGGTGATCCCGACTTCCGCAAGTTTACTTGCCGTAAGCCATCTCATGCCGGCCTGCCTGTAGAATTTATAGTCAAAGATGTTTTGGCTGAAAGACTGCTGGGTCTTGTCGAAAGAAGATCTCCAGAGTATGGCTCCGTCGATTACTCTGATGAGATGCATGCTGAAGGCCACTGAGGCCGGCGAAGCAACTGAATAGTCGGAACCTATCCGTTCTTGATACCGAAAGAGTTTACTGTAGAGCACTGCGTCTGCATTGAACTGTCTGCCGAATGCTTGGATCAGTCTGATCTGCGAGGTCCTTACATTTTCAGCCAGCAGGGCGTCTAGAAATGCCACACACTGTCCTTCAGATACCGGCACAAATCTGCTGTCCCCGGATATCCTGTCGAACAAGATCCTGGTGACGGCCTCGCTCGTTTCCGGAGGGAGGGGATTTGCATCGAACACCTCGTCACTCAATGAACATGTAGCTTTGTGCAGCCCCGGAGCTATAGATGCCCTGTCTACCGGAGTGACCGCTATCAGTTTAAGCGCGGGCAGAGAGTACTGCACCTGGCCCGTTGGCTGCTTCCTGGACGCGCAGCCGGCGGCAAGCAAGACACAGGTCAGCACTATCACTGCAAGGCGAAGGGGCAGGCCGTCCAGGCGACAGGGTTTGCCTGAGGCAGGCGGCCCGGTTTCATGTCTGTAGCTGGCGTGAATTTGAGTCATCATGTTCAAAGCTGTCCCTTGCTAGAAAGGACTCCGCTGATTCCGGGGTCCACTTCCGTGGCCTGATCCATGGCCCTACCAAGCGCTTTGAAGACCGCCTCGGCCATGTGATGGCTGTTACTGCCGTAAAGCACGGCGGCGTGAAGAGTCATTCCGGAATTTACAGCCATGGCCCTGAGAAATTCTTCTATCAGTTCAGTATCAAACGTTCCGACCTTTTGGGT
Organism: Thermodesulfobacteriaceae bacterium; assembly: GCA_012961845.1. Taxonomy (GTDB): domain Bacteria; phylum Desulfobacterota; class Dissulfuribacteria; order Dissulfuribacterales; family UBA3076; genus DTYO01. The sequence continues at coordinate 3,379 of DTYO01000152.1, read as the reverse complement.
CCTGAAATCTGCATTGAATACCAGAAACGGCCGCCGACACAGGTCTAGATCTACCCGGGCCAGACTTTCTTCCATGGGAATCCTGGCGCTTCCATACCGTCTGATGCCGGAAAAATCTCCAAGAGCCTGGGCAACGGCCTGCCCCATGCATATGCCGGTATCTTCCACAGTGTGGTGTGCATCCACTTCCAGGTCTCCCTGCGCACTGAGTTCAAGATCGAAAAAACCGTGTACTGCCCACAGGGTGAGCATATGGTCAAGGAACCCCACACCTGTATTTACAGAAGCCCTGCCTTTGCCGTCCAGCCGGAGCGTCAAATCTATATCGGTTTCTCTGGTAGTCCGCTTGATAACAGCATGTCTGTCCATTGGAATCACCTTTTCAATAATATGCTTTAAGGCTGGATAAATTCCGGCCGATGAGAAGCATGAACACTAATACTAAGCAAGGGGTTCGACAACTCGGTGGCACGACGAAAGAAAAAGCCGCTTCCGGATATTCAGCATTACCTGAAGGCTTTCCCGGATGAATACAAGGTTCGCATGTTCGCCTTGAGGGAGATCCCGCAAGCGGTGGCGTGGGCGGAACTCGGGAACATCGCCATACACGAAAACTATCATTCCCGGCGCCGCCAGTCATACCATGTCATCTGCGGACAGAAAGACAACCTTCTGCGTTTCTGCCACAAAATCGGTGCATCCGTCAATGAAATAAAGGCCTCCGAGTTCTACAGGTTCTGGCATCTGACTTGGTTTCCCCCGACCGATCACAACGGCTGAACTCGCTTCCATACTGTTCGGGCCGCCTCTCAAACCTGTCATTTTGCCCGAAAACAGGGTTGAATTCCGGGAGTAATCCTCGAAACCATGCTGAAGGCCGGCTGCATCGTCTGTTTATAGGTTTTTCCGATTGCCGACGCCCGGGCGAAGCTCCTCGTTTCAGGGCTGACACTATTCCGGGCCTCCGGCCTTCGAAGCGGTTTTTCCGGAATCGTGTGTGCAGCCCGTTTCCAGTACTGCTCCGGCGGCTCCGCTGGTGACCTGTCGAGCATATCTTGCAAGGTATCCGCTGGTGATCCGCGGAGGAAGCGGTTTCCAGTTCCTGTGTCTGATTTCCAGTTCTTCTTCAGGAACCAGCAGATTGATTTTCCTTTCAGGTATATCTATTACGATCAGGTCTCCTTCCTCAACCAGTGCTATCGGTCCTCCGTCGGCTGCTTCAGGCGAAATGTGTCCTATGGCCGCCCCCTGGGTTCCGCCGCTGAATCTCCCATCGGTTATGAGTGCAACATGTTTTCCCAGCTCCATCCCCACCACGGCGGCTGTAGGCGAGAGCATCTCCGGCATGCCCGGACCCCCTCGCGGGCCTTCGTAACGTATGACTATTACGTCTCCTTTCCGAATCTTGCCATTGAGAATGGCACGATATGCGTCGTCTTCCGAATTGAACACCCTGGCCGGGCCTTTGTGGCGGAGCATCTCAGGGGCTACCGCAGACTGTTTGACTACTGAACCGTCAGGAGCCAGATTGCCGTGGAGTATGGCTATGCCGCCTTCCCTGTGATAAGGGTCGGAAACAGGATGAATGACCTCCGGGTTTCTGACGGCAGCTCTTGTCAGGTTTTCTCCAACTGTGTTTCCGCTGACGGTCAGGGCGTCCCTGTGGATGAGCCCAATGGAATCCAGCTCGGCCATGACCGCCTGGATGCCGCCTGCCCGGTCGAGATCATGGAGGCTGTGAGGTCCTGCCGGTATCAGGTTGCACAGATGCGGGGCCTTTTGGCTGATTTCGTTGAACAGGTCCAGCGGCAGCTCCACTTCTGCTTCATGTGCAATGGCCGGGACATGAAGTACGGTGTTGGTGGAGCAGCCCAGGGCCATATCCACGGCAATGGCATTTCTGAAAGCAGAGCGTGTTGCTATGCCACGCGGTTTCAGGTCGTTGTCAACCAGACGGACTATCGCAGCGCCTGTTTTTTTTGCCAGCCGTATCCTGGCTGCTGCAACGGCTGGAATCGTTCCATTGCCGGGGAGGGCAAGCCCCAGGGCTTCCGCGAGACAGTTCATGGAATTGGCAGTAAACATCCCTGCGCAGGAACCGCATGTGGGACAGGCTTCATCTTCCAGTTCTTTCAGTTCCACCTCGTCCATCTTTCCCATTCTGACCTGCCCGATGGCCTCAAAGGCAGTTATCAGATTGACCTTCCTGCCTTTCCAGTCTCCCGTGAGCATGGGGCCCCCGGTCACCACTATTGAAGGAATGTTGAGGCGCAGGATGGCCATCAGCATACCGGGCGTGATTTTATCGCAGCTGGGCACGACTACCAGGCCGTCGAAAGGATGGGCCTGGGCCATGAGTTCCACGGAGTCGGCAATGAGTTCACGGCTGGCCAGGGAATATCTCATGCCCAGATGATTCATTGCTATACCGTCACAGACGCCGATTCCGCCGAATTCCACCGGGGTTCCTCCGGCGCTGCGAATGCCGGCCTTGACTGCGTCTGTAATCTGTCTCAGGTGGATGTGGCCGGGGATGATTTCACTGAATGAGTCAGCCACGCCGATTAGTGGTCTCTTCAGTTCTTCATCTGTATAGCCCATTGCCTTGAAAAGAGCCCTGTGAGGAGCCCTTTCCATCCCTTTTTTCATCCGGTCGCTTCTCATGATATTAAAACCTTCCTGACTGATTCTGACAGGCACAATGCCAAAAAAGGTGCGGGAAATCAAGAAAAAGTGAACTGTCAGGCGCGAATTTTATGAAAATGCTCATAATGCCGTGTATGACTGCTGCTGATGTGAACGCCATGCTGTACTTTAGGCCGGTTTTCCTGGAGAATCTTGTTCAGCTGTGAATTTTCTGGTAGAAAGATTATTATTCTGGTGTATTAATCCCGGATAATGTAGCTCGCAATTCTGTTGACGCATGGATGCACCTTTTGAGTGAATTGCAAATCACTTCTTGAAATTTATAATAGGCTGTAATTTAAGTTAAATTTTTTTGTTCGGCATTTGAAATGCATAATCCGGGTTAATCTCTCAGGCAGTGCAGTTTTATGACTTGTCACAGCGAGACTTGCGTAAATCAGGCACAATGTATTGATGAATATCCTGACGCAGTGAACAGGCCCGAATCTCCGGACGGATCAGCCGGAGGCAGCCCGGCGGATCTCTATACTTTAATGGGTACCTCCAAGTCAGGAATTTTGTAAGGGAACAGGGCGCACAAGAAAAGTAACCGCAGACGTTACAGTGATATTTCGAGAAATATTTTTTGCGTGCAACACAGTTACGGGGCAAAAAAACAATTTTTAGAGGTGCCCTTATGATGGACATGGTGGAAGAACCAGAGAGCCCTTTACCTGCGCAGTCTGCCTGTTCC
>DTYO01000151.1 GCA_012961845.1 Thermodesulfobacteriaceae bacterium | reverse complement strand
GCCTGCGGCCGACTCCTCTGCCACGGCCCCGCCGATACTGCCACCCCGGATGTACCTATCAGCTGGAAGACCTACCTTCTGAGGAGACAGACAGTGGCAGAGGCCGGGGTTACACCTGCCGATGCATTCCTGGTGGTTGACAGAATCACTTCCGGCTCGGTTTCTTTTCCAGAACTTCCGGGTCATGTCTGGTATCTTTACCTTCCCGAGTCTGGACGTTATCAATCTTGTGGTCTGATATATCCTCGATTCTTCCGTGATGCTTCATGCAAACTCTCCTACCCGCTCTACACTAGTTTCGCAAGGGGTAGGTGTCTCACTTACATTGGCACAGAGGGCAAACACATTGGCGTTTCCTGGCTGACTGCCAGGCGCACGTTGAAAAAGATCAGAACCGCCATGGGCCACCGGGACAGCATTTACCGGATCGAAAATCTGATTGAATTTGACGATACTTATGCTGGAGGCATATGATGGTTTCTGCTTTTTTCAGCTTTTTGTTCTGCTTTCTATTCTCCTTCTCCAGCCGGGCAACTTCCTTTGCCACCTGATAGACCAGCTGATAACATTCGAACCAGTCCTCATATTGAGCCACATATTTCTGAGACGGAGATGTCTTGGCCATTACATGTTATACATTCAATCCATGGAAACACAAAACCAAAACGGATATTCCATGTCGATGACAGGAAACATCCGGGATGCTGCATCTGTATGGCGATGGGCGTGAAGTCGTACTCACTCCATGTACTGCTATTGCCTTACGGCACTGCAGTTTCGGCCCGTTTGAGCAGATGACTTTTTTCAACTAGCTTATTCTCTCTGTAAACATTAAAATATTTATGTATGGAACAGTTCTTTCCCTGGACCCTTACCACTCTCAGCATACTGGGAGCCGTTCTCAACATCAGGAAGAAGCGGTGGTGCTTTGCCGTTTATACAGTGGCAAACACAGGATGGATTGTGGTCAATATTTACTATGAGATATACGCCCAAGCCGCTCTATTCGTTGTCTTTACCGGACTGTCCACCTGGGGCTGGATAGAATGGGGCAGAAAGAAATGGGATGATAAATGAAGAATGGATCTGAGACCTTTGAGCACGGAGCAGACATAGGAGTAAGAGGCATTGGCAGGACCCTTGCAGAGGCCTTTGAACACGGAGCGGAGGTCATGTTTTCCCTGATGGTGGAAAATATGGAAGAAGTACGTCCTGAAAAAATCGTGGAAATCTCTTGTGAATCCTATGATATCGAAGGTCTGTTCACGGCCTGGCTCAATACACTTCTTGCAGAGGCCGACATGCACGGAATGATCTTCTGCAGATTCAAGGCAGAAATCCGTGACAATTCCCTCTCCGGCACAGCATCGGGGGAGCCGGTCGATCCTGATAGACATCGACTAGGCGTTGAGATCAAGGGAGCCACTTTCACCGAACTCAGGGTTGAACAGGAGGATTCCGGCAGGTGGATTGCCCAGTGCGTGGTGGACGTATAGCCGGATACGAACCTTTACAGCACATCTGGTCCCGGAGGCATTTATATGGATCTTCATCAACTGATACGCCACAGCGACAGTCACTGGGAAATACCCATGGAAGGGGCAATGAGGGTTCCGGCCTACATCTTTGCAGACCTGCACCTGGTGTCTGAGATGGATGACAAGGTAAGGGAACAGCTTTCGAATGTCGCCTGTTTGCCGGGTATCGTCAAGGCCGCCATGGGCATGCCCGATGCTCACTGGGGTTATGGTTTTCCCATAGGCGGTGTTGCTGCCTTTGACCCCGACCAGGGAGGAATCATTTCTGTCGGAGGAGTGGGATACGATATTTCGTGCGGAGTCAGGACACTGCTGACCGGAATGAAGAGATCAGACATGGAACCCTTCCTGGAGACTGTGATAGACCGGCTTTTTCAGACAGTACCTTCCGGTGTGGGATCAGAGGGAAAGATCAGGCTCAGTCCTGAAAAGCTAGATGACGTGCTCCTGGGCGGTGCCGTATGGGCGGTGGAAATGGGTTACGGCCTGCCGGAAGACCTGGCCCATATAGAAGAAAACGGAAGACTCCCCGGCGCAGATCCATCGTGTGTATCCGCTACAGCCAAGAAGCGCCAGTACAGGCAGGTGGGCACCCTTGGCTCAGGCAACCACTATCTCGAGATTCAGTACGTGGAAGAGATCTTTCACAGACCTTCGGCTGAGGCTCTGGGGATCGACACGGACGATGTGGTCATTGCGATACACTGCGGATCCAGGGCCCTGGGGCACCAGATAGGCACCGATTACATTCAGATTCTCGGCAGGGCATCCCAAAAGTACAACATTCCCATCAGGGAGCGGGAGCTGGTGTGCGCTCCAATCGATTCTCAGGAGGGCAGGAGATACTACCGAGCCATGGCGTGCGGGGTGAACTGCGCCCTTGCCAACCGCCAGGTCATATGCCATCTGGTCAGGCAGATCTTTCACGAAATTATGCCCAGTGCCGTAATCAGGACCCTCTATGACGTTAGCCACAACACCTGCAAGATAGAGGACCATGACGTGAATGGCCGGACGAAACGCCTCTATGTACACAGGAAGGGCGCCACCCGGGCATTCGGTCCGGGCCGCTCCGAGCTGCCCGAGGCCTTCAGAGAGGTCGGCCAGCCTGTCCTGATAGGAGGAACCATGGGAACATGTTCCTACATCATGATAGGCAGAAAGTCAGGCGAGGAGCTGGCCTGGGGATCTGCGTGCCATGGTGCAGGAAGGGCGATGAGTAGGAGGGCGGCCCTCAGGAGATGGAAAGGCCGCAAGGTCATCGCGGAACTCAGACATCGCGGAATTCTCATACGCGCAGCCAGCTACCGGGGGGCTGCCGAAGAGGCGCCCGACGCGTACAAGGACGTCACCAGGGTGGTGGACTCCACTCACAATGCAGGGCTCGCCAGGAAGGTGGCACTCCTGAGGCCGATGGCCTGCATAAAGGGATGAACTCGGTTCTGCAGCCAGATTCTACATCCTGAAAGGACAGAGTCAGACCGGGCAAAAAATGCCTGCAAACTCAGATGGAGAAAAGCAGCTTTGCGCTGTTCAGAAAATATGCAGAGGCATTGTAAACTGAATTGTTTACATTTATCAGAGTTGCCGCCTGTGACTCATCAAGGCTGCCGGATCTTATGGCCTCCGCCACGAAGACAACAGACCTTTCATTGTCTCTCCTGATGTCCTCAAAAATCTGCCTGACCCTGGTTCCGCGGCCCCTCTGGCCATCAGACAGGCGTGATATGTTTTTCAGCAGTCTGATAATGCTGGCCCTGAAGTGCTCATAGGCCTTGCCAATCAGCACATTGTCACTGAGGATAAATTGGTCTATATCCTCCCTGATATCTTTCAGCGCCTTGGCAGCAAGGGCCGTCTCGCGTGCCGCCTGCACGATTTTGTCCACGGCCTCAACCTCACTGTCAGACAGTTCCCGGGTCTTGACCGCGCTGGCAAAAGTAATGATTTTTACCTCCAACAGCTTGACCTTTCTATATATTTCATCGTATTTGACATTGAGAACCCCGCGGTTTTTTTTCAATATTTCCTTTGTTTTGGCCCTGTACTGCAGTACGTCTCCGGGCCTGATATTGAATATGAGAAGGGCGAATTTCATTCCCAGCCTCAGGAGATGGACAGTTTCACCAGTGAGCGCGGTTATGGCCGCATCAGGAACATCATGGGTCACCCTGTGGAGATAATGGGTAATGGTTTTTTCCCTGTACATGAAATGAGTATTCAGGAATTCAGCCAGGATCGGGATAAACGGAGTCATGATCACTACGCCGATCAGGTTGAACAACGTATGGAAAATAGCCAGAGCCGTGATAGGATCCTGAGCGAGCCCCAGGCGGTACAGAATAAAATCGTTTATCCGGCCCATGAGAATGAATGCGACTACAGCAGTGGAAATGTTGAACAGAAAATGTGCCGCAGCCACACGTTTTTTGTCTGGCACGCCGCCAAGAGCTCCCAGTGCTGCAGTGACAGTAGTCCCCATATTGGCGCCTATCACCATTGCCGTACTCATATCAAAGGTGATCACTCCTGCACCCAGGGCACTGAGCGTAACCGCCGCCGTGGCCGAACTGGACTGAATTACGGCAGTCAGAGCCAGCCCTATCAGCATGAACACCAGGGGGCCGTAATGGGAAAACCCTGCCATATCTACATGCGCCATTCCGCTCATGCCGTTCCGGATAAACCCCAGTCCCAGAAAGAGCATTCCGAATCCCACCAGGACCTTTCCAGCGACGTTCATCCTTCTCGATTCCCGGAAAAAGGTAAGAATCAGTCCGCCTATACCTATAATAGGCAGCACCAGTGCGTCAATCCTGACCTTGAAACCCAGCATAGCAACGATCCACGCAGTTGCAGTGGTACCCATGTTGGCTCCAAAAACCACCCCGATTCCGCTCTTGAGATGGAGGATTCCTGCGCCTACAAGGGATAGCACGATGAGAGAGACAACGGAACTGCTCTGCAGGACAGCCGTTGATGCTGCTCCCGTCAGTATGGATCTCGGTATTGTATCAGTGCTTTTCTTGATTATGTCCTTGAAGCTCCTGCCGGCTGCTTCCTTCAGTGACAGCTCAAGCAGGGTCATTCCGAAAAGAAACATTCCCAGGCCGGCAAACGAACTCATAATTCTTTCAAACAAATAAGGCTCTCCTTTCTAACAGACCGCCGCAAGAGCGCTTCAGGAATTGTTCTATTGTCAGGGATCATATTTTGACTTCCCGACTCGTTATTGATATTTCCATAATATGACAGAAACACGGATCAGACCATGACAAAGACATGAAACGTTTTTTCCGTATGGCCATAATGATACTGGCGGCCGGCGGGTTGTTGTTTCTGCTGTACCGATATTTGACCATGGAAGAGCCTGTTCGGGTAGCGGTCGGTGCGGCTGAATACGGGCGGGTGGAAGCCACGGTATCGAACACCCGTTCCGGCACTGTAAAGGCCTGCCGCAGGGCACGTCTAGCTCCTTCCATCGGAGGCAGGATAGCAGAGCTTCCTGTGAGGGAGGGAAACCGGGTCCAGCCTAATCAACTGCTCCTCACCTTGTGGAACAGAGACCTTGCCGCTCAGCTCGATCTGGCTGAAAATGAGTTGAAGGCCGCCAGGGCCGAAGTTGCTGAGGCATGCAAACTAGCAGAAGAATCCGAAAGAGACGCTGAACGGCAGAAAAAACTATATGAACGGGCCCTGCTTTCCGAATCACTGCTGGACAAGGCGGTTACCAGGGCCGGTGCCGGCAGAGCGGCCTGCGACGCGGCCATGGCAAGGGTGGAAGTATTTGCGGCCAGAGTCGATCTGGCCAGATCAAGGCTTGAAAAAACCTTTCTCAGGGCCCCGTTTCCTGGAATAGTGGCAGAGGTAAACGGGGAATTAGGCGAATTTATTACGCCCTCCCCTGTCGGTATTCCAACCCCTCCGGCAATAGACCTCATAGATACCACATGTCTCCATGTCTCCGCACCCATGGATGAAGTGGATGCCCCCGCAATAAAGACCGGCATGTCTGCAAGAATCACCCTGGACGCATTTCCAGGGCGACACCTGGCTGGAAAGGTCAGCAGGATTGCGCCGTATGTTCTGGCCCTTGAAAAACAGGCCAGGACCGTAGAGATAGAGGCGATTTTCACCAGGCGGGAAGACATGAAAGACATACTGCCGGGTTACAGCGCTGATGTGGAAGTCATACTCGGCACCCGTGACAACTGCCTTCGCATACCGACGGAGGCCGTACTGGATGGTGAATATGTCCTGGTATATGACAGTGCATCCCAGACCCTCCACAGGCATAAAATCCATACCGGCCTCTCCAACTGGCAGTACACAGAGGTGGTTTCCGGTCTCACTGACGGTGACCTCGTGGTGACATCGGTGGACAGAGAAGGCGTGGAACCCGGGGCACATGTAGTGCATGAAAAGATCCCATGAAAAAGACAAGGGAAATAATCCTCCTGCAGCATATCCACCGCATATTTACGGTGGGTGACCAGGAAGTGCACGCACTGGATGACGTATCTCTGGAGATTGCTTATGGAGAGTATCTGTCGATCATGGGGCCGTCCGGTTCGGGAAAGTCCACACTGCTCAATATCCTGGGGCTGCTGGATACACCCACATCGGGCCGGTACATTCTGGACGGCAGGGATATTACCACGCTCAGCCCCGATGAACAGGCAAGTACCAGGAGGGAAAAGGTCGGATTTGTCTTTCAGTTCTTTCAACTGATTCCCAGGTTGACGGCTGAACAAAACGTGGAGCTGCCTCTGGTTCTGGCCGGTACACCGCCTGGTGAACGCAAGAAACGTACATGGAAAGTACTCAAGGCAGTGGGCCTGGAGAACAGGATGGGACACAGGCCCGACCAGCTTTCCGGAGGCCAGCGCCAGAGAGTGGCAATAGCCAGGTCCACTATCATGCAACCCGGTGTGCTCCTTGCCGATGAACCCACGGGCAACCTGGACCGTCACTCCGGCATCGAAGTCATCGAGCTTCTTGAAGAACTCAACAGGCAGGGTATCACCCTCATAGTGGTTACCCATGATCCTGAAATCGGAAACAGGGCCTTGAGACGAATTCGCCTTGTAGACGGAAGAATATCCTGCGACCATACCGGACGGATAGATCCATGAGACCCGTGGACGTACTTGTCTTTTCATATGGCGCACTCAAAGGCCACCGTCTGCGCACCATGCTCATGCTGCTGGCAATGGCCATCGGAGTTGCTGCGGTAATCGTCCTGACGGCGGTCGGTGAAGGTGCAAGGAGATATGTTACAGAACAGTTTTCTTCCCTTGGGACACATCTGCTCATCGTCATCCCCGGACGGGCGGAGACTGCCGGCAGCACACCTGCGGCCCTGCTTGGAGAGACTCCAAGGCCCCTGACCATACGGGATACCGCTGCCTTCAGAAGGCACAGCGGCATACGCCGCATAGCCCCCGTTATTGTGGGAGAGGTATCGGTATCATGGAAGAGCCGACAGCGGCAGGCTGCCGTGATCGGCACCACCGCCGAATTCATAGACATCCGCAGGTGGAATGTGGCCCGGGGGCGTTTTCTTCCTCCCGGAGACCCGGAGAGGCTGTCCCCTGTATGCGTCATAGGCTCCAGGATCAGGCAGGAGCTCTTCGGCCCGCATCTTCCTTTAGGAAAAATGGTTACCATAGGTGATCGCCGTTTCAGGGTCATCGGAGTCCTGGGCTCTAAAGGACGTTCAATAGGCGTAGATACTGAAGAGGTCGTTATTATCCCCGTTGCATCCGCCCAGATGCTGTTCAATACAGATACCCTTTTCCGTGTCATCGTGGAGGCCAGGAGCAGAAACAGAATTCCCGGTGTCAAGACCCACATACTCGATGTGACCAGGAAGCGTCATCAGGGTAAAGAAGATGTCACCGTCATAACTCAGGATGCGGTTCTTTCCACATTCGATAAAATACTGCACTCCCTCACACTTACTGTTGGCGGTATCGCAGCGATCAGTCTGGCAGTCGCGGGAATCCTCGTAATGAACGTGATGTTGATATCTGTAACCCAGCGGACCACTGAAATCGGTCTTCTCAAAGCCCTCGGCGCCCTGAGGAGACAGATCATGGCAATGATGCTCACGGAAGCAGCCATACTGTCCACTGCAGGCGCACTGCTGGGGATAGCGGCAGGAGAAGCGGGAACCGCCATAATCGAAGTAATATACCCGGATCTGCCCGTGACTGCTCCATTGTGGTCAGTGGCTGCCGCCTTCGGGGTGGCCCTGGCCACCGGCCTTGTTTTCGGAGTGCTGCCGGCGCGAAGGGCTGCAATGCTGGATCCGGTAGATGCACTCAAGGGCCATTAGAAAGTATCAGTCCATAAATGTTCTTTTCAGCCCGGTTCTGTGTTTGTTTGAAATGATAATGTCCGAGATGTCAAAACATATGTCTGTGCCTGTTTTTTTCATACGGCTTGACCTGGAACGAAGATCTCCGGTTCCGGACAGACACCAGGGAGTTAAAACATGCTCCTGCCAGACTTGATCAGGTTTACATCGGGTGCACTGCTGGCCCATAAAACCCAGAGTTTCCTTACCGCACTGGGCATTGCAGTGGGGATTGCCGCGGTGGTTCTTCTGACGTCCATCGGTAAAGGTGTTCACCGTTTCGTGCTCGCTGAATTCACCCAGTTCGGCACCAGTCTTGTGGCGGTAAATCCAGGCAGGATCATGACAATGGGTACACCACTGGGCGTACTGGGCACAATACGCCTGCTCACTCTGTCTGATGCGGAAGCCCTCAGAAAGCTCCCACATGTACAGGCAGTAGTCCCTGTGGTCACTGGCAATGCCGAGGTCGAAAGTTCAGCAAAGAGACGCAGGACCACGGTCAGCGGAGCAGGACACGACATGCCGAAAGCCTTCCGCATGAAGATTGCCTCCGGCCGGTTTCTCCCTGCAGACGATCCGCATGCACCAAGAGCTTTTGCCGTACTAGGAAGCAGGCTGCGCAGTGAACTGTTCTCCTCTGCCAATCCTCTGGGAAGCAGGATACGAATAGGAGGTTACAGTTTCCGGATAGTGGGGGTCATGGAATCCAAAGGTCAGATCCTGGGTTTCGACATGGATGATACCGTATTCATTCCTGCTGCTAGGGCTCTCGAGCTGTTCAACAGGGAGGGCCTTATGGAAATAGACGTTCTCTATGATGAAGATGCGCCGGTGGGCGAAGTTACCGCCGGCATACGGAGGATGCTGACCGCCAGACATGGCCAGGAAGATTTCACCATCACATCCCAGCAGCAGATGCTGGATATACTGGGCTCGGTACTGGACATCCTGACCATAGCCGTAGGAGCCCTCGGCGGAATATCACTGCTTGTGGGAAGCGTTGGCATACTTGCGGTAATGACCATTGCCGTAAGCGAAAGGGCTGCCGAGATCGGCCTGCTCTGTGCGTTAGGTGCCACAGGAACCCAGGTGCTGGTACTGTTTCTGATGGAAGCGGTCATGCTTTCCGCATCGGGCGGGTTTGCCGGTCTGGCTATCGGAATAGGAGGCGCGCATCTTCTGAGGCAGTTTGTTCCGGCACTCCCTGTACATACACCGTGGTCTTATGTAATACTGGCTGAATTGATGGCCGCATTGATAGGGCTGATTGCAGGGGCAGTGCCTGCATGGCGGGCCGCCAGCATGAACCCGGTGGAAGCCCTGAGGGGTGAATGATTCCTGGAAAGGTGCGATTATGGCATATTTCGATGTATTCAACGGTGACGCCGACGGACTCTGTTCCCTCCAGCAGCTCAGGCTTGCCGAGCCGCTGGAAAGCGAACTTGTCACCGGTGTCAAGAGAGACATAGCACTTCTGAAAAAGGTATCAGCCGGCAAGGATGATACCGTCACAGTGCTTGATATCTCGCTTGACAAGAACAGGGCCGATCTTGAACGTCTCTTGGACCGGGGATCGAGAATCTATTATTTCGATCATCACTTTGCAGGGAGAATACCCGATCATCAGAATCTGACTGCCTTCATAGATCCGACTCCTGACCAGGGCACCAGTCTCCTGGCCGACAGGTATGTTGGAGGAAGATTCAGGTTGTGGGCCATAGTAGGCACCTTTGGAGACAACTTCGACTACAGCGCAAGGAAGGCCGGCGAACATCTGAATCTCTCTGAAGAAGAATTCAATCGCCTGAAAGAGCTGGGCATCCTGCTCAATTACAATGCCTACGGAGCCACTCTCGACGACCTCTATTTTCACCCTGGCGAGCTTTTCAGCCTCATGCAGCCCTTTGAAAACCCCTTGATATTCGTCGAACAGGCAGATACGTTTCAGATTCTCAGAGAAGGTTACCAGAACGACATGTCCAGGGCCGAAGAACTGAGTCCTCTGATCCTGACAGAAAAATACGGAGTCTACGTGCTCCCTTTGGCGCCATGGGCAAGGAGAGTAAGCGGTGTATATGCCAACCTGC
>DTYO01000150.1 GCA_012961845.1 Thermodesulfobacteriaceae bacterium | reverse complement strand
TTTTATCAAATTTTTCAACTGATTTTGTACCATTTTCAATTTTATCTCTAATAAAAGATAATTCAGAGTCTTTTTCAATATCTTTTATTATATTATTTATTTCTGTTTCTAGAGAAGGCGCACGAGAAAAATAACCGCAGACATTATATCTGATATTTCGAAGATTTTTCAGTGCAACGCAGATGTCGAGCAAAACAACATTTTTTATATATGCCCATGAGTTCCAATAATCCTTGATCCAGGAATTATTGGATTAATCAGCAAAAAAATTCAATTTCAGGGAGGTATATTTGAAAAAAAGATCTTTTTCCCACGATAGCCCCCGCAGTAAAGGCAGAGAGGCAGGCTTTACCCTGATAGAACTCCTGGTAGTGGTGATTATTATCGGGCTCCTGGCATCCCTGGTCGCTCCCAAGTTCTTCGGCAAAATAGGCACCAGCAAACAGAAGGTTGCCAAGGCTCAGATAGAGCTCCTGGGTGCGGCACTAGATGAATACCGTCTGGATAACAGCCGTTATCCCACCACCGACCAGGGACTCGCTGCTCTCAGGGAAAGACCGGAGGACATATCGTCTTGGGCAGGCCCCTATCTCCCCAAGTCGGTTCCCAAGGACCCATGGGGAAATGAATATGTTTACACGTCTCCAGGTGAAAACGGGGAGTATGATCTCCTGAGCTACGGCCGTGACGGCAATCCCGGCGGTGAAGGGGAAGATGCCGACATTGTAAGCTGGGAGTAGGAATGGTGATCTGGTGAGTTTTCAAAACGCCGCAGCGGCATTCGGTGCCATAATAAAAAACAGGGCGGGAAAACCGTCCGGCCCAGACAGGGAAAAGCAGACTCAGGAAGGAAAGGCAGACCCAGACGCCTTTCTGGAGCAGAGATTTCCCATGATTTCTGCTGGTGATTTTCCTGAGAAGCCGCCAATGGTCAACGGGCTTTCTCCTCAGTTTATGCGTCAGTGGCGCATTATACCGCTCTCCATGGATGATATGGGCATCAGGGTGGCCATGGCAGCCCCCCAGGACCTTTATCTCAGAGAAATTATAGAGAACATGTTTCAGAAGCCTGTAATACCTCTTCTGGCCAGTGAAGAAGACATTCTGACTGCTGTATACCGGTGGTTCGAAGCAGAAGTAGATCTTGAAGGAAAATCAGAAGAAGATAATTTCCAGATAGGCGACGAACTCTGGGACGACCCTGAACAGCTCAAGGATCTGGCTTCTGAGGCGCCTGTAATCAGGCTTGTCAACCATGTCATAAGCCAGGCTCTGGAGACAAGGGCATCAGATATTCATTTCGAACCTTTCAGGGACCATCTTGCAGTCAGATTCAGGATAGACGGAGTGCTCCACGACACCGAGACCATCTCAAAAAAACTTCAGCCGGCCATCACTTCACGGCTGAAGCTCATGGCCAAGATGAACATCGCCGAGATGCGGCTGCCCCAGGATGGAAGGATAAAAGTCAATGAAGGCACCAGAGAAATAGACATCAGGGTATCTTCCCTGCCTACGCTGTTTGGTGAAAGCATCGTTCTCAGGCTCCTCAACCGGGAAGAGGTACGTCTCGACCTTGAAACCCTCGGATTCGACCAGGAGATGCTGGCGGCATTTACAGATCTCATCTCCAGGCCCTATGGCCTGATTCTTGTGACAGGGCCCACGGGAAGCGGCAAGACCACCACGCTTTACGGCGTCATGAACCGCATCAATGCACCTGACAAAAAAATTATCACTGTAGAAGATCCTGTAGAATATCAGCTAGAAGGAATCAATCAGATCCAGATACGGCCCAAGATAGGTCTGGATTTCGCGTCCGCCCTGCGGACAATTCTGAGGCAGGACCCTGACGTAGTACTCATAGGTGAAATCAGGGATGCCGAAACAGCCAGGATTGCGGTACAATCCGCCCTGACTGGCCACATGGTGTTCTCAACCCTGCACACCAATGACGCTGCAAGCGCCATTACTAGGCTGCAGGACATGGGCGTCGAGCCCTACCTTCTTTCTTCGTGCCTCTTGGCTGTAGTTGCCCAGAGGCTTGTAAGAAAGATCTGTTCCAACTGCAGGGTTGGTCAGGAACTGACAGCGGAATATGTAAAAGAGGTGGTCAAGGCCCTGGGTGAGGAAGGCATCCATGTCCCATCTGGTGTATGGCAGGGACAGGGCTGCACCATGTGTGCAAACACCGGATTTTCCGGCCGGACCGGCATATTTGAACTGCTCCCGGTAGATGATGACATCAGGAGGCTGATACTGAAAGAGGCGGACAGCGCCTCCATTCTTGAAACCGCCAAGGCCTCAGGCATGAAAACAATTCGCCAGGACGGCCTGAGAAAAGTCCTTCTGGGTGACACCACACTTGAAGAAGTCATGAGGGTAACCAACTGATGTCTGTCCTCAAACGGCATTTTCTCCCAATTTCTGTGTAGCATGCAAAAGATTAAATCGAAATATCAAGTACATGCCTGTGCCAGTTTTCTCTCATGCACCTTGAGCCCGAACGCATTTCCTCATCGCCGGCCATACATCGAAACAGTGCCGCCAATCGACAGGATGCGGTTGAATGATCTCAACATGGCGTTGAAAACACTGGTTGTCATTTTCAGGTAATCTTGCTCATGCCTGCCTTTGTATACGAAGCCTTGGATGCCAAGGGAAACAGAATTTCGGGAACCGATCAGGCTGAAAGCCAGGACCTGCTGATCTCCAGCCTGATTTCTCAGGGCCTTCAGCCCATCAGGGTCAGGCGGCTTAGACGGCTGCAGACATTTTTTTCATCACAGGGCACGAAATTCTCTCACGAAGACCTCCTCTACTTCACCAGAGAACTTGCCGATCTGCTGGAGGCCGGGGTGTCGCTGGAGCGGTCCCTGGCAATAGTGGCCGATGCCTCCGACAAGGAAAATGTTCGCTCTGTCATCGATGCAGTCAAGCATGACATCCACCAGGGCAGAAGACTTTCTGAAGCGCTGTCGGGTTTCCAGAACATCTTCAATCCGCTTTACATAAACATGGTGAGGGTAGGTGAAATGGGCGGTGTCCTTCCGGCGGTCCTCAAAAGACTTGATGACTTTCTGGAAAGGTCGCGACATATCAGGAACTTCATCATCTCAACTTCCATCTACCCCAGCATACTGGCCCTGGTGGGTATATTTTCGGTTGTTGTGCTGGTAACTTTCGTGGTCCCGAAATTCGGGCAGATTTTTGAGGATCTCAACCAGCCCATGCCTGTGTTGACCAGGATAATAGTCGGTGCCAGTCAGTTCCTGAGAACATGGTGGTGGCTCATACTTCTCTCGCTTGCCGGAATCACCGCTGGTTTCTGTATCCTGATAAAGACACCTGAAGGCTCCAGGTGGTGGGACAGGATTAAACTCAGACTGCCTGTGGCAGGCCCCATGCTGCTCAGAATAGAACTAGGACGTCTGTGCCGTACCCTAGGCACGCTGCTCGAGAGCGGGGTTCCTATTCTGAAGGGAATCTCTCTGGCCAGTGAAGTGGTTTCCAACAGAGTAATCCGGGAAGCAGTTTCAGACCTGTACAGAGGAGTTCGCCAGGGCAAGAGCCTGAGCCAGCTCATGAAGAGAACAAGCATTTTTCCTTCTCTGATGGTTCACCTTGTTGCTATTGGTGAAGAAACAGGAGGCATGGGCGTGATGCTCCTGAAAATCGCAGAAGATCTTGAAGAAAAAGTACAGAATGACACAAAAATGTACCTGTCCATGGTGGAGCCGCTCACTATAATCCTCATGGGACTGATCATAGGAGGTATCATACTTTCCATGCTCATGGCGATTTTCGGCATCAATGATGTGAGCTTCTGACAGACGATGAAAACACCCGGCTTGACCATCTCATACATGTGCCACCGGAACGCGCTTGTCAACCGGGATAACGGTTCCGGTTTCACACTGATCGAGCTCCTGGTGGTGT
>DTYO01000149.1 GCA_012961845.1 Thermodesulfobacteriaceae bacterium | reverse complement strand
GAAATCGCGAACCCCTTGCGGCTTCAAATGCTGAACACTTTTTCGTTGAATTCGTTGCATCTTTTTGGCGCATTTTGTGGTTCACCATATTTTATGTAACCTGTTGTGATTTTACTCTATCAGCATTTGTTCGGTTTTTGAAGCGAGTAATCCGGGGTGAAAGGTTGTTCAAATGGTTAATAATCAAGTCCCACAGTCCCAGCTGATCAAGAATATCCTTGAGTTTCTCAATACGGCCATCTTCGTTATAGACTTCCATGATCGAATCGTTCTTGCGAACAAAAAGGCCTCACACATGTTCAGGGCATCCAGGGAAGAGCTCGAGACCTGCCAGATGCCGGATCTGTTTGTTGTGGAGGACAGGGAGGTTCTCGCTGCAAATATTCTCAAGATTGTCCGTGGCAAAGATGAATTCGAGGGTGAAATCATGTTTCAGAGGCCGGACGGAACCACGTTTCTGGGATTTTTGTCCGCCTCTGCCTGGCCCTGGAACAATGGCATGGGAATAGTCCTGACAATCCATGACATGACTAAACTGAAAAATCTCGAAAATGAGGCCAAAAAGTCAGAGCACATGGCATTCCTGGGCAGGATGCTGGATGATATCAGCCACCAGATCAGGAATCCTGTGCTTGCCATAGGCGGTTTTGCCAGGCGGCTTGCCAAAATGGATGTTCCCAGGCCTGACTATATCCGTATTATCCTGGAAGAAACCGCCTACCTTGAGCTCATACTCAATACCCTGACCGATTTTCTCAAGATGGCCAGACCCAGGCTGAGACTGATCTCGGTGAGGGAGCTTTTTGAAAAAGTAAAACCGGACCTGCAGCGCACAGCCGGAGAACATGGTGCCAGAATAGTTTTCAGTTTTCCTGCCTTCATGGAAGATGACAAGGCTTTGGCTGATCCTGATGCCTTTGCCCAGGCCATAGAAATGGTGGTGATCAACGCCTGTGAGGCATATGAAAATTCGGATGGGGAGAAAGTGATTGATGTGTGGCTGGAAAAGCCTGAAGATGAACGGTGGGCCTGTGCCTTCTGCATACGTGATCAGAGCCTGGGGATCAGGCCCAATCTTCTGCCTATTGTCTTCAGTCCGTTTTTTACCACCAAGACAGGCCACAAGGGTATGGGACTGACCTTTGCCAAGCGAATCCAGGAAGAACAGATAGGAGACCTGGCCATAGAATCAGAGATGGGGCAGGGAACTACCGTAAGGCTGTTTCTCCACAAGGACAGAAGAAGCAGTCTGAGGACCCAGAAAATACCGTAATTCCAAGATTACATAGTATCGTCCTGCCGGGGCAATATTAGCAGAATTCGATCACGTGGTGTCGGGCCTGCAGGCGTCGATGGCTGACTCAATCTCTTCAGTTGTCACCTGGTCGCTGATAACTACCCTGCCTATTCCTTCGGGAAGTACGAAATGTACCTTGCCGTCTGCGGATTTCTTGTCGTGTTGCAGCAGGTGTATCAGTGATACCGTCCGGAGTCCGGCTGGAACGTGCCTTGGAAGATCAAATCTGTCCAGCAGATTGTTCAGCCGGGTCAGATCGCTCTGATCCATGAGCCCTCTGGTTGCCGCAAGTGTCGAGATTACCGCCATGCCTATGGCTACCGCTTCACCATGGGCTATCTTGTAATCTGCAGCCGCTTCTACGGCATGGCCTATGGTATGGCCGAAGTTGAGAATCCGTCTAAGACCGCCCTCGCGTTCATCTTTGACCACGACGTCTGCCTTGATGGTGCATGAGCTGGACACAATGTGGGCAGTGGTCTCGGGTTCAAGGTTTATGACGTCCCACCATCTTTCCTCAAGAAACTGGAACAGGTCCGGGCTCCTGATCATTCCGTACTTGATGACCTCGGCAAGACCGTTTCGGATCTCTGTTCCGGGCAGGGTAGCCAGGACACCGATATCCGCATATACTCTTGCCGGCTGGCAGAATGTCCCCAGAAGATTTTTACCTTCAGGAAGATCCACACCCGTTTTGCCTCCTACGGAGCTGTCCACCTGAGCCAAGAGAGTGGTTGGAATCTGTACAAAGGGTATGCCCCTCATGTAGATGGAAGCCAGGAATCCTGCCACGTCTCCCACGACTCCTCCTCCCAAGGCCAGTATAGCCGACTGGCGGTCGGCTCCCAGGGCGATCATCCGCTTGGCAAGCTGGACCACGGTATTCATGTGTTTTGATTCTTCTCCTGCCGGGAAAGATACAAGATCTGCATGTATTCCAGACTGCCGTAGTAGTTCCACGAGATCTAGAGCAAGAAAGTCTTCTACATTGGAATCGGTTATTATTATGTACCTGGATGCAAGACCAAAGGAATTGAGGTCGGATCCCAAATCGGTGAGGAGGCCTGGGCCTATGAGAATGTCGTAGGGGTGTCGGGGAAGGGCAACCGTAACGGTGTGCCAGATATGCTGAATATCGAATCCCCCGTTATCGGAGGCGGTGGGTTGACATGTGTCCTGCAGATTCATTTTTTCAACATACTCCATAACTTTTCAAATAATACTCCGGTTGTTCACAACAGTGGCCGCTGAAGGGATCAGTCTCTCTCATCTTCCTTTCTTACGGCCTTGAATACGTCTTCTCTGTGGGATTCCACGACCTTTCCTGCCAGGTTTTTCAGCTTGCTGCGGATTTTTTCAGGCCTGGGCAAGTCAGGGACCGCAGGCAGGGTGGCATCCAGGTCTTCAACGGGTTCAATTTTGAATTCACCGGCCTTCCCTCCTGCCCTGTGGGTTGGAAGGCTGTCTCCGAGTACGCCTGTAAGCTGATCCCCGCTGCCCAGCATCTTAATAAAACTCATTATTTCATCCAGTGAAAACTTGTTTTCAAACTGTTTTATTTCTTCATTTATCAACAGGGCTTCATCTATGGCATCAAATCGCCTTTTCCTGTATTCTTTCGCATTTTTGAAAAGTCGTTCGTAACTGTCGATTAGGAGGTGGTTGAGCCTGGACTGATTGAACCAGCCGTGTAGGTCCATATCTTCGAACATCCTTTTCCTGATTGTCGGTGAATCTACCATATATTCGTCGAAAAAAGGCCTGCCTTTCCACCCTGTCAGGCTGAGAAATTCATCTATCAGTTCTGGCCTCTTCAGAATGCAGTAGATCCTGACCATGTCTCTGCCGATTTTCTGCTGGTATATCTGATCCAGCTCGGCCAGCATAGAAGAAAGTGCATGCTTGTCTTCTTCTATGAGTTTCCGCAGCCCGAAGTATCTTTCTGCTATCTCTCTCTTGACTTGATAGGCTAGAGCCTTTCCGATATCGCTTTCCAATGTATACACCTCTCTGGCGGATTATGTCGGCAGACTTGCGAACCGGACAATCCGGGTTGAAAAACCGAGGCAACACAAGACATTCACAGGCGATTTGCGGTAATGTATGTCAATCTGGTATCCTGCAGGCATTCAAGAGGCGAACAGGCACTGTTTGACAGAGGCGTAAGCTGATTACTCCGGGATTACATATCGATGTCTGCAAAAAGTCCTGCACTGAGTGTTCAACCCAGATTATGCATTTCAACTGCCGAACAATATAATTTTAAAAATAATTCCATGGAATTATGTATTTAAGGCCATATTTTCCGATCCACCCGAAAGGTGCTTTCAGAAATGCCGGAGATGTTGGGCAGTTGAAGCCACAAGGGCTCTTGATTTTACTGAACCTGCTGCGCTATCAAGGGCTTGGGATGCCTGAGTATAATGCGCACTTAATGCCTGGCATCTTCAGCAGACTTGCTGGCTGCATAACCCGGGTTCAACGGATCCGGTTTGCCTGATTTCCTTGATCTTTCTATTGATATTTTAAGATCATGAAGAGAATTATACCAGTTCAAATTGACGTTTATCTGAAAAAAACAGCTGACGAATTCTGAAAACGGAAATGGAATTTCATTCATACAGGGCCTTTGGGCCTTGCATCTGCCTTCTTGCGCTGTCTTTGATGATTCAGGGGTGTGCAGGCAGGCCTGTTGAACTGAAGGAGCCTGCATTGCCGCCCCGATTTACTGCAGATACAGTAATGCACGCTCTGAGATCGGCTGCGGTCAGGTATTCCAGCCTGAAAGCCGGGGGACGGCTCAAGCTTGTTGTCAAGGGTCGCAAGCAGCCCGGGATCAGGTTTCGGCTGAAGTGGAAAAGGGCCTCTGACAATCTGAAGATCAGGATGACAGGGCTGGGGCCGTTTGGAGTGACGGTTTTCGACTGCCTTGTTACAGACACGGCAGTTTATCTATATATCCCTTCTCATGACAGGGTTTATGCTGCCGGCCTGCGAAGCCGGCTTGCCGGCAGTAGGGACATGGATTCCATCATGTATGAAGTGTTTCTAGCCCTGAATCCATGGAGCGCAGGCTTTCATCCTATGGCAGAGGTCATGAATCGTGAAGATATCGATGGTGAGGCAGGCAGAGTTAATCCCCTTGCCTTTGAAAGCGCGTACCAACCCAGCCGCATCGCCAACTACAACATAGCGGTCCCCATAGAAGCCCTTGG
>DTYO01000148.1 GCA_012961845.1 Thermodesulfobacteriaceae bacterium | reverse complement strand
CTACAATCGGATCAATATCTCCGGCAATACGATACTGTAATAGTGGACGAAGCGCATGAGAGGAGTCTCAATATAGATTTCACCCTCGGAGTTCTCAGACGGCTTGTTAAAATCCGCAGGGATTTCAGGGTAATCATTACTTCTGCAACCATAGACACCGGGCTCTTTTCAAATGCCTTCGGTTCTGCACCTGTAATAGAAATTTCAGGGCGGAGCCATCCCGTTCAAATTCGGTACCAACCTTATGAAGAGCATGAGTTCTCTGACATAACTATGGTTAAAAAGGTCATTTTAGCCGTTGACGATATCAGACAAAAAGACCCAGTGGGTGACATTCTTGTATTTCTTCCCACAGAAAGAGAGATCCTTGAGACCGTCAAGATACTGAAGGCCAGATACGAAGACGGGGCCTGTGTACTGCCTATGTTCGGCAGGATGCCTGCCTCTGATCAGCAACGGATATTCAAGTCCGTGTCTGCACAAAAAATAGTTGTTGCAACCAATATTGCAGAGACCTCGATTACCGTTCCAGGGATCCGTTATGTAGTGGACTCAGGACTCGTCCGGACATCGCGGTACAATATTCGGTCACGCACAAAGGCTATGCCGATAGCACCTGTTTCAAGATCCAGTGCCGACCAGCGGGCAGGAAGGGCCGGCAGGGTGCAGGCCGGAATATGTATAAGGCTGTACAGCGAGGAGGATTACGGCAGCAGACCGGAATTTACCCTTCCGGAGATACAGCGCTCGAATCTGGCCGAGGTGATCCTCAGGCTGTCGTCAATGAGGCTCGGGAAAACAGAGAACTTTCCGTTCATAGATCCGCCCTCAGGGCAGGCGCTGAAAGATGGATTTGCCACATTGAGGGAACTCGGGGCCATAGATACCCGTGGCAGACTTACTGAAAGAGGAAAGGTCATGGCCAAGCTTCCTCTGGATCCCAGGATGTCAAGAATAATCATTCAGGGCAGGAAGGAAGGAGTCCTAGGCGAAATTGCCGTTATTGCAGCTGCTCTCAGCATCCAGGATCCAAGGGAAAGGCCATCAGGAAAAGAAAAACTCGCTGACTGGTGCCATGCAGAATTCAGAGACGAATCCTCTGATTTCCTGACCTTTCTTAAACTGTGGAATCTCTTCAACAGCCTGGTAGCAGAAGGAAAATGCAGAAAAAAAATGAGGTCTTTCTGCAGAAAAAACTTTATTTCTTACAACCGCATGCTGGAATGGAGGGATATACACTCTCAGATCCTGGCCGTCCTGGAACTTGGCGGTTTTATCCGGTGCTCAGGGAATTATAGGAAAACTGCACTGCTGTTTACGCGGCAAATCCCGGAAAAGAAAGAAAAACAGAAGATTGATGCTATCCACAGATCGGTCCTCTCGGGTTTTCTTTCCAACATAGCATTGAAAAAACAGAACGGCGGTTATATTTCTGCAAGGAGCAGAGAGGCTTTTATTTTTCCAGGCTCATCACTCTACAGAAAATCACCTAGATGGATAGTGGCCATGGAACTGGTGAGGACATCCCGCCTCTATGCCAGGACCGTTGCCCCCATAAAGCCGGACTGGATAGAAGATCTGGCCGGAGACCTCTGCAGACGCGAATATACTGAGCCTCACTGGGAAAAAAGACGCGGTGAGGTGGTGGCATGGGAAAAAGTAACACTGTACGGACTACCAGTGATAGAGAAGAGAAAGATCAGCTTCAGAAGAATAGACCCCGAGGCATCCAGGGAAATCTTTATCAGACAAGCCCTCGTTCCCGGCAGCATGACGCATCTGCCTCCGTTTCTCAGACACAACATTGATCTCATCACAAAAGTACGGGACCTGGAGCACAGGACCAGGACCAGGGGCATTATCATAGATGAGGAGACCCTGTATTCGTTTTATGACACGGGGCTCAGACGTCTCGAGTCTTTCCTCCATGGAAGAGCCAGCCGTACCGGATCGAAAGGGGCATTACCTGTCAGCAGGTTTATCTGTGACCAGCGTTCGCTGGAGAGGGCGGTCAAACTCGCAGGAAATGATGGGTTTCTGAAAATCTCAAGAGATGAACTACTCAGACACACTCCTGCAGCTGAAGAGCTGGAGCTGTTTCCAGGGCACATAAATGTTTCCGGCCAGGAATTTCCTCTTACATATCATTTCAGTCCAGGGAGTGAATCCGACGGCATCACAGTGCGTATTCCCATTGAAAACCTGTTCTCAGTTCCGCAGGAGCCGTTCGACTGGCTGGTTCCGGGTCTGATCAGAGAAAAAATTGAATTTCTGTTGAAATCGCTCCCTAAAAGTTTCAGAAAACTGCTGGTGCCGATTCCGCATACGGCTGAAAAAATTATTGGCCTGATGCCCAGCACAGGAACCGAACTCCTTAAGGTTCTGGAAAGCATACTTGTAGAGCACTACGGCATCAGGATCACGAGTTCCATGTGGCCGGACAGACAGGCTGTGCCGCCTCACCTGGTCATGAGATTTGAGATAACGGACTGCCGGGGAAGAACGATCCATACTGGCAGAGATCTTGAGGCAATAAAGAAAAAGATTGGTTCACGCCGAGTCAATCAGCAACCGTCAGGCAGGGAATGGACAGCAATCAAGGCAATATATGAAAAGGAGGACATAAAGATTGAAAACTGTCCTTCAACGGAGCTGCCTGAATCCATACTCGTTCCACACAAAGGCCGGCATTATCCCCCAGCCTATGCTTATCCTGCTCTTGTGCAGGAAGGCGACGGTATCAACCTGAGGCTGCTTTTATCCCGGCAGGAGGCACAGAAACACACTGAGGCTACTGTCAGAAGAATGCTGGAAAAATATCTGCATGGAGAACTGCGCTATATCAGGAAAAACTGCATTCCCAACGGTCTCTCCGTGGATGCATTCCATTACTTCGGTTCCAGGCAGAAACTTGGAAGGTCTATATACGACTTTCTCTGCAGCCAGCTGCTGAGAACCTGGCATAGGGTACCGGTCAGATCAGAATTGTTGAACTATGCCGAGTCCACAAAAAAAACATTGGTCCGGCAGGCGGCTGACCTGCTTGAACAGACAGGAGACACCATAAACGCCGGCATGGCTGCTCGAAAAGAGATAATCCGGCTGGGCAACAGCTCTGCCATCGGCAACGCAAAGCGGCCCAGCACCCGGGACAAGCTCATGTACGAACTTTCGCGCTTGATGCCGCCTGACTTTCCATCAGGCATAGATGCTGCCGCAATGGCTCATCTCCCACGCTACCTGAATGCCTTGACCATCAGGGCCCGGAGAGCTCATGCCGATCCGGGCAAGGACTTGGCAAAGGCAGGAAAGATACGTGTTTTCGAGTCGAATCTCAATGAAGTCATGCGTGACCGGCCGAAGGGTGACATGCCTGACAGAATCAATGAGGCTTTAAGTCATTTTGAATTCATGCTTGACGAATACAGGGTGTCTGTTTTCGCTCCTGAACTCGGTACCCGTATCCCTGTATCTCACAAGAGACTGGCACGGGCCTGGAAAGAGATCGCCTCTCTACTTGGCACATAACCATTTGATACACATCGAAACATCGTATTTTCAGATCTGACTGGTCTGAAATTCCTTATTATCTCATTCCGGATGCCTTATAAAATTCCTGCTAATGAAACCATTCTTATGATCCGAAAATGTTTATACGGCAGTTCATATTCAAAGTATGGCAGGGTCGGAACACCATTCATT
>DTYO01000147.1 GCA_012961845.1 Thermodesulfobacteriaceae bacterium | reverse complement strand
GCATCGATAATGGAGACTGTGCCGGCGGCCGCAGGCCTGTCCAGCTCCACGTCAAAGGGTTTCATGCCGTTTTCGGTCAGAATCAGCAGGTTTCCGCTGTATCTGACCTCATGCCCCAGGAAGTTCAGGGCCTGCATACCTGCATTTGCGGCTTCTGATGCCACCAGCTGCTCCATGGCGTCATTGTTTCGATTCAACAGATCAACCATGTTGAACTGTGCAATCTGAGTAGCCATTTCCGCACTCTCCAGAGGTTTCATCGGGTCCTGGTACTGGAGCTGCGTGATGAACAGGGTCATGAAATCCTCTCTGTCAAGCGCATTCCTTTCTTCGACTGTTTCATACCTGGGTGCCTCCGACGAGGCCGCATTGACTTGACCGATTGAAGAATTTGACGATATCATATTGTCCCTCTTTTTAATTTTTCTGCTGGCCGGTACGGCTAGAAGAACAAGCCACACCGCAAAAAGACTGAAAATTTTGCTATATTATAATGTGGACTCCTCCAGTGACGGCACGACCTTCCTGTACTTGTCCATCCACATCCCGGCCTTGGTTTTCCCGTGCCCCTGACACTGCCTGGAAGCTTTCCCACACTGAGTTCATGTCATTTCTTTCCTGGCTGTGGCTGGTACCCACATCACACCTGCCCAGGCCTAATCCGCTGGCCTCAAGCTGCTGCCTCAAGTCATTAAGATTCTGTTCTATAAGCTGCCTCGTCTGTGCATTATCGGTCAGAAAAGAGGCATGAATTTCATTGTTGCCGTGGACAGCAATAAAAATCCTTACTTTTCCCAGCTCCGGAGGATTCAGGTGTATAACTGCGGACCTCCTTCTCATATTGACTGCATCCACTATTCCATGACTGAGCTGCCCGGGGACGCTTTGCTCAACGGATTTACCCTGCTCTGCGGCCACGGTTTCCACGGATCTGGATACAGAGGTACTGTGCTGAACCATATCGCTTCGTACCATTTCCCCCGCATCTGCAGCCCCGACGGCCTTCTGAACAGTCTCACTGCTGCTTCCGATCATTCCCCCGTTCGATCCCTGGGCTTCGACAGATTCGTGCTGCTGAACATCTTCTTCCCCGACAGTTGACTGGATGCTGCGAAAGGCCCGGCCCTGTGATCGGAAATCGTCTGAATAATCCTGAAACTGGGATCCGGCTTCTGTATCTACCGTGTTTTCCTGTATCCCTTCAGAGACAGAAGATATTTCAGCATCCTGAAAGACTCTGTTCTCCTCTGCTCCCTGGGTCTCCGCATCGGTTATCTGTACGCCGCCGTTTGAAAAAGTCTCCGGCTGTCCCGTTACCTGTTCCGGAGCCTGACTGTGACAGGCTGCGGCATCCTCAGGAACAGGTGCCTGAAGGACTACGAAATCAGCAGGCGGAACATTTCCCCGTGCGGCAACCAGGCTCCCGGCGTCCGGGAAACCTACCGTTCGGGCTACTGAATACTGCAGCCCACCGGTCTGCGGGAGCTCCTCTGACACAGACTCCACCGGCTGCACCCGGCTCCCAGTGTTGATTCCCAGCACCACATCGAATTCCGGCATACCTGCGCCTGCAATCTCTTCACCTGTTGAACGGGAAACTACTCTGCTGGAGGCAGCCGGAACCTGTGTACCTGGAGGCTCTTCTGCCTCAGTTCCTGCGTTATCGGAACAGGTCCCTGTGCCTGGTGGATCCACAAGCTGCAGAGAGTCGCTCTCATTCTGCAAAGCAGCCCGCTGGTCTCCGTGCAGTAACTGCGTGATCACATTCTCTTCTTGAACAACTTCATCGGAAGATACGCCGCATTGTGTTTCAGATTGCTCTGCAACCACCACCTGGGCAGCACTCACCGCACTCAGCAGCCCTGGGCTGCAGAACTCCTGGTTCACATACACTTGAACTGTCGGCAAATTACAGGTCTGCTGCATGATATCGTCAGTTTCGATTTCTTCCGCCTGTCCATTGTCCAGATCGTTTTCTGAAGAATTTTCTGAAAACAGAGGGATATCGTCACTCTGACGATCCATGGACTCATTGACGACGGTTTCGAAGGCCGCCGCATCACCATCTTCGGGGTTGCAGGAAGTCACCCCTCCGGCAGGCGCCGCTTCAGTCCCGAAAATTATCTGTATGGCATCAAACAATGGCAGCATTGTCTCTTTCCGTTTCAAGTCATCAGAAATACCCGTATGCCCCGGAACTTAAGCAATGAGCATGCCTGTTGTGCCCTGAAAAATGAAATAGACGACAGAAAAACAACTTAACCCAACAAAACAGCATGTTACATAGATACAGAAAGAGAGGAGGGCCAGATCTACCGCAAGCTGCGGCGGATCCGGCTGCCCCCGAAAGGGAAGGGAGTTCCTAGTCGTTAGGCATCTCTTGCCTGCAGGACGGCAGGGCAGCAGTTGTCAGATACAGCATCAGGCTGGCCCAATGCCGTTCAGCAGGTCAGATGGATTGCAAGGGCCAGTTCGTCTTCCCCTTTCCGGGAAACAAGCTGATTGAATTTTTCCACGGCACTGGCCGAGGCCTGCACATAAACCGTCATGCCGCGGTTTTCAAGGTTGGAGATCAGGCCGTCAGCCAGCCTCAGCAATCCCGATGCACCAGTCCCGATGATCAGGATACCCGGCTCAGCCTCAACCACATCCTGGATATCCTTTAACTGTAGCAGGTGGCCGGTGTCTCTCCACCAGTTCTCAATGATTTTTCCCTTGATGATCTTCAGATCACTGCTGTAGGATCTGCCGCCAATCACGATATGGCCGAAACGGTAAGAGTCTATGCGCATGTTGATAACCTAACTGCTTTAATTATTGGCACCTGAAGATAATGAGCCAGACATGTATCTGATATTTCGGGCATCAGATTTTTTACACAACGTACAGGGCGGAGGAAAAGCCCGTTCATTGACAGGCACTGTCAGGCTTCATCGCTGAATGCCACTTTAAGTAATATCAAACAGGAACAGCAGTTGACAAGGCCGGGTATGGGGAATATATGAAATAGGTTCACAGTCGGGACGTGGCTCAGTCTGGTAGAGAACAGCGTTCGGGACGCT
>DTYO01000146.1 GCA_012961845.1 Thermodesulfobacteriaceae bacterium | reverse complement strand
TCGCGGTATCCGGAAAAATTAACCCGGATCATGCAGCTCGCAAGTTTGCTGAAAGGCATCAAGGGCACAGGCATACTTAGGTATTCCAATCCCCTGATAACGCTTCAGGTTCAGTGAAATCGCGAACCGAATTGTCAGGGTTCAAGCCCCAGCGCCTCTCTCTTCATCCGGATCCTCTCATCTATCAGCTCTGTCGCCCTGAATGGATCAGATTCTATGCAGAAGCAGGCCCCCACCAGCTCGTCCAGTCCCTTTAGCGCCAGACCGGTTACAATCTCAGAGCCTGTTATGTTGGGCGGATGTCCCAAGTGCGTGAAGATACCGGATGCCACTGCATAGGTTCCGATGGTAGCAGCCTTTTCCGAGTACCATTCCGGTGACGAGGCCGCCAGAGGCAGGTCCGATATGGCCACCCCCAGTTCGTTGGCAAGGAGTGCTCCAAGCTGGAGTATCCGGGCGTTGTCCACGCAGCTTCCCATATGGAGTACCGGAGGAATCCCAAGTGCCCCGCATATTTCCATGAGCCCAGGCCCTGCATGCTCTGCGGCCCCTGGAACCAGAAGGCCGCCCTTGCCGGCTGCGGTGGTGACGCATCCGGTTACTATGACCAATATGTCCTTCTTGATGAGTTCTTTTACAAGATTCAGATTGCAGTAATCGTGCTGGTATTTAGGGTTGTTGCAGCCCACGATTCCAACTGCTCCGCGCATCTTGCCCGCTTTTATGGCGTCAATGAGCGGGGCAGGGGAACCGCCCATGGCTTCGAGAAGGGCCTCGTTTGAGAATCCGGTCATCAGCTCAACCGGTTCAGACGGTATGTCCACCCGGTCCGGATTCCGAAGCGGGAAGCGCTCTATGGCCATGCGCACAACCTTTCTTGCCTGTTCCATGCCGTTGTGCATCTCGAACTTCACGTGCTCTGCCCCTGTGAAGCGGGCCTTGTCGGCGGTAGTGACCATCCTGGTATGGTAGCAACTGCCCACCTGTACCAGACTGGGCATTATGCACTGGTAGTCCACCACGATGAGTTCCACCGCTCCTGTCACAAGGGCAAGCTCTGTCATGAGATGGTTGCCTGCCATGGGGATGCCCTTTCGCATCATGAGTTCGTTGCCCGTGCAGCAAAGTCCTGCAAGATTGATCCCGGCCGCCCCCTTTTCCTTTGCCAGTGCGGTCAGGTCAGGTTCCTGTACGGCCTCAAGTATCTTCTCTGAAACTATGGGGTTATGACCGTGGACAAGAATGTTTACCTGGTCGGCTTTGAGCACCCCGAGATTTACTCTGGACATGTGTGGTGCCGGAGTGCCGAAGAGTATGTCGGAAAGCTCTGTTGCGATCATCGATCCTGCCCAGCCGTCTGCCAGACTCATACGCGCTCCATGGAGCAGGGTGTTGGCCGCATCGTTGTCACATCCCATGTGGGTTCGGTGCATCATTTCAGTAATTTCCCTGTCAACCCCCCTTGGCATGATCCCCAGTTCCTTCCACCTCTTTCTCTGGACTTCAGGGACCCTGTGTACGAATGCCACCTCTTCTCTGCGGCTTCCGAAACTCTCAAACATCTCGTCGGCCAGGTCCCTGGCAATGTCCATGGCGTCCCGGTCTTCGGTAGCGATTCCAAGCTCCTGCGCAATGCGCACCATCTTGGCCTGATCTGTAATGCCGTAATCCCTGGTCTCCCCGTATGCCACTGCATGGAATGCCTCTATGCAGTCCCGGCCGTGATCCGAGTGACCTGCAGCGCCTCCGGCAAGGAATCGCCCGAAATTTCTGGCGACGATTACGTCCGCATCTGCTCCGCATACACCCAGCGGGGCCTTCTTGCTGATGCGGCATGGTCCCATGGTGCATATTCTGCAGCACACTCCGGTCTCCCCGAATCTGCAGTGGGGTGTCTGCTGTCCGAGCCTGTCCCAGGCTGTCTCCACACCGTCCCGCTCCGCTTTTGCCAACATGAGCTGCGCGTCTTCCCAGATGCTCATGTCTTCAATTTTTCTTTTTTTGTCATTCATCGCCTTGAGTCTCCTGTGCCTTTGTCCAAGTGAAAATACTGCCTCAATCGACAGCCTTTCATTGACCATGCTTGAAACGTAACATGATTATCGCGGTTTCACCGAACTTCCCTTAAAATCTGTACCAGGTCCGGCCTGGCACAGGTGTTTATATCCAGGGAGGCTGCCAGGTGTTCCACCTGTTCGCCTGCAACCTCCGCTATTTCCATTAATCTGTCAGGCGGGATTCCCAGCTTGTCCGATCGTTCCACCAGATAAACCGCGTACCGAACCTCCCTGAATGCGTGAGTGATCAGGGAAGAAAGAACAACAGCCGTAACCGCGGTACCCTCAAGCCCCATGGAACTGATATCCTCCAGGGATGCTGAATGCAGTCCCACACAGCATACCATGAGGTCCGGCAGACCCCAGTTGGAGGCAATCCAGGCTGCAGCCTGGCAGTGACTCCAGGAAAGCCTTTTCTGTTCCACGAGATGGATCGGAATGCCTGAACTGCTCCACTCCTGATATACCGGCCCATAAACATCCAGCCACTGTGTGAGCAGAACGGGAAGCGCCATGTCCTGGAGAAGTCCGGCAGCAAAGGCCTCATCGGCCTCTACCTCGAGTACTGAGGCTGCATTTCTTGCAAACAGGGCTCTCAACAGAGAATCGGTCCAAAACGTATTGAAATCGAACCTGTCGAGCCCCGGATCACTGACGGCCTGACGCATTGCATATCCGAGGGCTGTATTCTCAACTTCTCTGAGGCCCAGGATCGAAACAGCCCTGGAGACGCTGCTTATGTTTCCCTGGAGCCTGTAAAGGGCGGAATTGACGGTTTTGAGAATGATGCTGGTGAGGGCGGGATCGGTTTCAAGTATTGCCACTACCTGATCGATAGATATGTCGGGGTTTCTTACAGCCTTGGTCAGTGTGAGAACTACTTCGGGACATGGGGGCAGATTGAAATCAGAGAAAATTTGTCCGAAGTCCCCTGAGGCAATGACGGCATTTCGTCTGATTCTGTTAAGAAGTCCCATTTCCTGCTGGCGACGTCTATACTGAACAAAAATTAATCCAGATCCACTTTCACTGCATGACAGCCATCATAATACCACCCATGACAAAATCAAACCGGAACATACGGGAAAAACTGCTGAATAGGCTGGCATGGGAAGCAGGTAAGTTGGAACGGATCAGATTCTGGTATCTGGCCACCAGAATTAACGTGAAAATACTGAACACCCTCAACGTATTTTTTCACTCTGTTGTGAGCATGGTGATACTCGGGTGGACAGCGCATCTCACTTCGTGGCCTCTGATATTTCCATCCCTTGGCCCCACCATATTTCTTCTCTTTTATTCCCCGTCTTCTCCCATGGCGTCTCCCAGAAACACTGTTCTTGCACATGCTGCAGGTGCTTTTACCGGCTGGGCGTGTTTCCATGTGCTCATTCTGCTGGTTCCCGGAGCTGAAAGCGTCGCCCAAACAGAACCTTTGAGAATAGCAGCTGCTGCAGCGGCCCTGGGGCTCTGCGGAATGTTCATGTCCACTACCGGTATTGTCCATCCTCCAGCTGCTTCAACTACTCTGATTGCAGCACTAGGCTATGTGGACAGTCTGTGGACAATGGCCATGCTCTGCACCGCCGTGGTGATGCTTTGCGCCCTTGCGTGGGTCATGCACCGGTTTTCAGGTATAAAATATCCGGTCTGGAGACCCCTTGTGGAATGGCAGGGACCGGAACTTGCCACCAGGTTGGGAAGACTTTCAGTGGCGTCTTCCACCCCGGAGAGAGGCAATCTCAAGGATGTTGCCACACGGCTGGCCACCCGCCAGATGAAGCCCTGGGACAGATCCGGGCATGAACCGGAAAGCTTGCCACAGGCCGGCACTGGCCGGACGTCCTGAACCCGGCATCAGAAAAGCCTGACCATCTGATTACAATTATTCGGGATTTCTGTTAAATAAAGCTGTAGCACAGCCGGTCTGTGGTACAGGTGACTGCAGCGATGAGTTCTGCTATACCACCTGATAGGTGACAGCAGTGCAGGGAAGGGCCTTTTTCCAGTTCAAACCCGGATTATTCGGTTTGCGAGTTAGCAGAAGATGCAGATCGGAGGGGAAGCAGAGGTACTTTGTTACTTTATGCCACTGGACAATGGGACAGATCTGCTGAAACAGCCGGCTGCACAATACGGAGATCTGTCTGTATCTCTACAATCTCAAAAGTTCTTATTCGTATACACACCTGGAGGATGTCTGATGCAATTAAATGACGTTGTCTGTAAATTTGTTCAAAGGGGCCTGCCTGCAGCAGCCTTGGCAATCACTCTTTTACTGACAGCCTGCGACCGCCCTCCCGGAAAGGCGCCACCTCAGATGGGACCAGCAGCAGTGTCTGTGGTAACGGTGCAGACCGGCAAGGTCGTATTGACCACAAAACTGCCCGGCCGTACCACAGCCTGTCGAATCGCTGAAATTCGTCCCCAAGTCAGTGGTCTTATCCTTGAACGACTGTTTGAGGAAGAAACTGATGTCAAGGCAAGGAATTTCTGTCGTCCTTTTTTGACTTTAGCTATAAACGTTTCAATAGGTAAATGTTGTGCGTAACGGGCCATGTTTAAATGCTCATTTTGGCTTTGAGTAACATTTTGGTCATATC
>DTYO01000145.1 GCA_012961845.1 Thermodesulfobacteriaceae bacterium | reverse complement strand
TACTTCAGAGAGGTCTGGAAAGTGACCGAACTGCTGTTCAGAGTCCAGTCCGTCATAGAAGGCGATTTGAGAACCATCTGGCTTGAAGGAGAGGTGTCCAATTTCAGAAGACCTTCCTCGGGACACGCCTATTTCACACTCAAAGACAGCCGGTCACAGATAAGAGTTGTCATGTTCAGACAACAGGTCCGGGCCCTCCCTTTTACCATGGAAGACGGTCAGCACGTTCTGTGTTTCGGCAGGCTCAACGTCTATACAGCCAGGGGAGATCTTCAGCTTGTCGCAGATACTGCAGAGCCATGGGGGCAGGGTCTTCTCAGGCAGGAATTCGACAGGCTGAAGGCCAGACTCGACAGTGAAGGGCTTTTCGCCTCAGAACACAAGGCCCCCCTCCCCCTGATGCCGGGAAGGATCTTTTTAATCACATCGCCCACAGGTGCAGCCTTTAGAGACTTCGTCCGTCACGCCCACCAGCGCCATCCTGGAATAGGAATTATTCTCTGCCCGGTTCAGGTTCAGGGCGGGGGTGCGGCGGAAGAAATCCGCCTGGCCCTGAAAACGGTCCAGAAGAATGCGGTGGCAGGAGATGTGGCAGTACTCGCCAGAGGCGGCGGCTCCATTGAAGACCTCTGGGCCTTCAATGATGAAGAACTTGCCTGGGAAATATTCCGCTGCTCCATCCCGGTTGTATCAGCAGTAGGACATGAAATTGATTTCACCATATCGGATCTGGTAGCCGACTGCAGAGCGGCCACTCCCACTGCTGCAGCCCATATCATCCTTCCGCCCAGAAAAGAACTCCAGGGCAGAGTCGCTGATCTCGAAAAGCGTATGCATACTCTCGTATTTCACCGAATCGAAAAGGCACGGCGCAGGCTCGAAGTGCTAAAACAACACTTGAAAGATCCCGAAAAGAGTCTCATTAACAGGAAGCTGCTGCTGGACGACCTGACTTCAAGGCTTCATTCACTGATTCAAAACCGCATCAGCTCTCTCAGGAACACCGAGTTTGACATCAGGGAACGCCTGGCATACCAGGACCCCAAGAGACGGATTGCAGCGGCCAGGTCGGATTTCAGGATAATATCACGAAGGCTCGTCCACGCAGCGGCTCTCTATATGGAGAGAAAGCATAACAGCTTTACCAGACTGACCGGCAAACTGGATTCGATCAGCCCCCTGGCTGTACTTTCCAGAGGATACAGTCTTGTTTATCATACAGGCAGCGGCATGATTGTAAAACAGGCCTCACAGGTATCCAAAGGAGACAGCCTGACGATCAGGCCGCACAAAGGAACCATACTCTGTAAAGTGCTTGATCCCGGAAACGATCAGGACGATATCACATGAAAGAAAATACGGACCTCAGACGTCTCCTCATCAACATCTGTCTTCCGGCTGTCATTCTATTATACCTGGTTGCCGGCCTTTTCCCTGAAGAGGCCTCTGGCCTGGAAAAAGTACGGCCGCTCAACAAATTAACTGTTGAGATCGTTCCGCATGAAATTCCCATTGGTGGAATTGCCATTGCCAGAATAAAAACGAGTGATTCCTCAAGAGTAAGCAGTCTGTCTTTTCTCGGCCGGGAAATCCCTGTATTTCCCGATCAGGCACCAGGCAGTTACTCAGCCCTTATTGGTGCCGGAATGAAAGCGAAACCTGGGACTTACCAGCTGACTGTGTGCATGGAAGGACATCCAGACCGGAATGTAGTTGGTTCCGAAGTCAGTATCATTTCAAGGGAATTTCCAGAAGAGCGACTGACTCTGCCGGACAAGATGGTAGAGTTTTCCCCGGACGTGCTCAAAAGAGTGATAGCCGATCAGAAGGCCGTCAATGAAACCTGCAGCATGATCACCGATGAAATCTATTGGAAGCCGCCTTTTGTATGGCCTGTGAAGTCAAAGATCCTGAGTCCTTACGGTTTTCGCCGAATCCTGAATGGAAGGCCCAGAAGTCCCCATTCTGGAATCGATCTGAGGGCTCCGGAAGGAACGCCTGTGCTCGCCTCCAATTCCGGCAGAGTAGTCCTGATCAGAGAAGGATATCTGATAGGCAGGACCATAATACTTGACCACGGAGGAGGCCTTTTTACCATTTATGTGCATCTGTCTTCATACGCAGTTCAACACGGGAAGGAAGTACAAAGGGGTCAGGTGATAGGCTATTCAGGATCCACCGGCCGCGCCACCGGTCCGCATCTTCACTGGGGTGTCAGCCTTCTGGGGAACAGGCTGGACCCAGAGGCCCTGATGTCACTTTTAGGTCCTTAGAGAACCGGTTTCATCTGCATGACCGATCCCTCCGTTCCACATCCGATACAGAGACATCCAGTCTCCGTTCCGGCATTTGGCAACGGCGTTTTTTCAGTCAGCCGTCGTGAATTTCGATAAGAAAAACAGGTACCTCTAAAAATCAGGGATTTTGTTCCGGAACAAGGCATACAAGAAAAAAGCCTCAGACATATTGATGATATTTCGAGGATATTTTTTGTGCAACACATTTACGGGACATAAAAACATTTTTAAGAGGTGTCCGGACAGGTATGGGCACGTAGGAATCAGATTTTATCGGCCGTTTTCCACATAGTCACGACCCATGAATATCAAAGGTATAGACATATCCGGTCTGAATCAAGCCGTCGCCTGCCATCTTCAGTCCTGGAAAAAAGAAACCCGGCAGATCAAGCCGGTAAAAAAATCCGGCAAGGCAGCATTCAGAACTCTTTCGGACGACAATGATACCGGCGGAAAAAATGAGCAAGGCCCTGATGTGTCCTATTCTGAAAACAAATGCATGGTCTCGGCCATCCAAACCCTCAGACAAGAACTGCAATCCTGCATGGACATTGAAATATGCAGCGCCAGCGACAGCAGACAGCCGCTGATTGAGATCAGGGACACAAAAACAGGAAAAACTGTGAAACAAATCCCGCCGGAAGACATACTTTCATCAAGAGATTCTCCGAATTCAGACATCTTAGGCCTTCTGCTTGATAAGAAGGTCTAGATCCTTATCATTTCTCACGTTCACCTGTCAGACAAACCGGGTTACTCAGAACTTGGAATCTCAGACCTGCTTCTCCCGCCTCTCCTTCTGCCATCTCCACTTTGGCCGGCTTGCACCTCTCCAGTAGCTGGGAGCAAAAAGGACTGCAATAGTAAACAATTCCAGCCTCCCTGCCACCATACAGACAATCAGAGCAATCTTTGCAGGATCGGACAAGAGACCGAAATGCCTTGTGGGCCCCACCTCGGCAAGGCCCGGACCAATATTGTTCAAGGTAGCTATTACCGAAGTAGATCCTGTAACTATATCGACCCCCTGGCTGGTCACAATAAGAGTTGCAACCACGAACACAACCATATACAGAGCCAGATAGCCAAGCACAGACCGTACTACTTCCTTGGGTATCCCTCTTCCCTCCAGTTTGATCGCCACAACTGCCTTCGGATGAATCAGCTGCTTGATCTGCGCCAGTGTAAACTTCCAGAACACCAGTATCCTGACATTTTTAATCCCGCCGGCAGTTGAACCAGCCATTCCTCCAAGGCACATGAGCACCACCATGAGGATCTTGCAGTCCGGAGACCACAGGTCAAAATCTGCTGTACCGAAACCGGTCGTGGTGAGTATGGACCAGACCTGAAATGATACATACCTGAAAGCCTGAAGCCAAGTCTCGAAAGTCCCTTTAAGAACGGTTGACAGTGTAAGATACAATGTGGCAAAAAGTGCGACTCCCAGGTAAAAATTCAACTCTTCATTGGAAAAAAACGCCTTGACATTGCCTGTCAACAGACGAAAATGCAGCGCAAAGTTTATCCCGGCCAGGGCCATGAACAGCGTGATGATACCGTCTATCCACGCACTGTCATATGCAGCGACACTGGCGGTTTTCGTAGAAAATCCCCCGGTGGCAAGGGTACAGAACGAGTGGCAGACTGCATCAAAAAAATTCATACCTGCAAGCATGAGCAGTCCTGTCTGAAGCGCAGTAAACAGGACATATACCCCCCAGAGTATACGTGCTGTATCCTGTACCCTCGGCGCCAGGCGATCCTTGGTAGGTCCTGGAACTTCTGCTTGGAAAAGCTGCATGCCCCCCACTCCCAGTACCGGGAGAATCGCCAGGGACAGGACAATTATCCCCATTCCCCCAAGCCATTGGATCAGAGAACGCCAGAACAGGAGTCCGGGTCCGAGGAGTTCAACATCCGGCAGTATGGTGGATCCCGTTGTGGTAAAACCTGACATTGCCTCAAAATAGGCATCCAGGAAGGATGGGATGGCTCCGGACAGATAAAAAGGCATGGCACCCAGGGCTGCGGCCGCAAGCCAGCTCAAGCCTACGATGGCAAACCCGTCCTTGTGACTGATTTCCCTGTCAGGTGCCAGCAGACAGACAAGTCCTGAACCTGCCGCCAGGCCGGCCGCACCGGATGCAAGGAACACAGGCCAGGTGCCGTCATGGTAATACAGGCTGAAGCCGATCGGCGTCAGCATGGCAATCGACAAAAAGATGAGGAGCCACCCTAACAGGGCCCCTACGGTTCCAAATCTCATATATCAGTATCCGATTCTTTTCAAAACAATAAAGGCCGCACGGAATAATGAACAAACCATAATTCATCAAGAGGTCGATCCCCTGTATCCGGCACAACCTGCTGATCTGTCACTACCTTCAGAATATCCGGAGGGCATGGTAGCTGCAGGTCAGACATTTGTCTGTAGCAGGAGAGTGCAGTACTAACCATCGAACCGTGTCTGCGTTATCTGGGAAGCTGTATAAAAAAACTGGTACCTCGTCCCACCTTGCTCTTTGCCCATATTCGCCCACCGTGGGCCTCGACAATCCCCCTGACAGAAGCAAGACCAAGCCCTATCCCTGCGGTTTCTTTACCGCTGACGCTGCTCCTGAAAAAATATTCGAATATGTGGGGAAGGTCTTCAGCCGGAATACCAGGGCCCTGATCTCTGATTTCTATCATGATGGAATCACCTTCTTCCCAGGCCTTTACCAGAATGGTGCTGCCTGAAGGAGAGTATTTAATGGCATTGTCCACGAGGTTGTTAAATACCCTTTCAATCTGATATTTGTCTACATCTATAAGAGGCAGTTTGTTCGGAAAATCAAGGACTATCGCAATGTTTTTTTCATTTGCCCGAACCTGAAAAGATTCAGCCACCCCGGCAAGGATATCTTCCATGCAGCATGCCACTCTGGACATCTGAAGATAGCCGGTTTCCACTCTAAGGATTTCCAGAAAATCATGTATATAGCGGTCTAGCTTCTGGTTCTCCCTCTGAATGGCCAGGAGATATTTCCTCTGCTTGTCGGTCAGTCTCCCTGCCTTTTCCTGGAGCAGCCTGGTTACAAGGCCCCCTGTAAGAACTACCGGTATCTTGAGATCATGGGCAAAAAGAGAAATGAAGTTCTTTCTCTGAGTCTCTAATTTTTTCCGATCGCTGGCATCCCTGAAAAGCTCTATGCCGGCGATCATCCCCCCTCTATCATCAAGCAATGCTGAGCTGGATAAAAAAACCGGAAGTTCTGTACCAAACCTGGTCTTGATTGTCGCCTCAAGGCCTATATGGTGTTTTCCTTTTTCACCTTCACTCTTCAGCGGACAGGCACCACTGCAGAGATTCGACTTCAGGACTTCCGAGCATTTCTTCCCTATGGCCTCCTCCCTGGGCCACCCCGTTATTTTTTCCGCTGCCTCGTTAAAATCGATGATGGTCAAATCCCGGTCCACAATGAAAAAGCCTACTGGCATGCCCATGGTGAGGAGATCATACAGTTTCTCCTTGGAGATATACCCGAGTCTGTCCTCTGAATTCATATCAGTCCCTCTTCTTCCTGGCAGTTGATGGCATATGAAATGTGACTCATCACTGGGTGAATCGAGTTTGTCCGGCCGGACCTTTCGATTTGCACCTGCTCACAAAGTGACGAAGATGCAGGACGAACGTCCATGAACAGCTCACTCCGGTACCCGCCCTTTCAATCGGGGACAAATCCGTGTAAAAGACCGGAAGTTGTCTTCGGAGATCGGAGCCCGCGGATCACCGGCACCTGTCCGCGCGAGCTCTGCTCGCGTGGGCTGGAGTCCGGTGCAGCCGCGTGATGGCCGGTTGCGGAGCATCGGCC
>DTYO01000144.1 GCA_012961845.1 Thermodesulfobacteriaceae bacterium | reverse complement strand
TTTGCTATGAGTTCTTCATTTTTGGGTATAGCGTTTCTTGTATCATCTATAGTTAAATCTTCAGAGATGGCGTTGTGTATAGCATTTTTTGCCGACGAGCAACGCAGTAATCGAGCAAAAGGGCAATTTTTAGAGGTTCCCAGTAGTTGCATCTGCTGCGTCGTCCGGGCATTCGATGCCAAGGGAGTACGCAGACATGCCTCAGCTTTGTTCGGCAACACCATATATTTTCATACATTTCGCAGCTCACCCTATGATCAGTTACAAGGAGACTTCTGGATCATGTGTCAGACCAATGTTTATTTGAAAGAAGGTGATCAGGAAAGAGAGATATTGAAAGATGTCATTTTGATAGAACCAGTAGATGATGGAGTAAAAATTCAGAGTTTTCTGTCCGGACCGAAAATAATCCCTGCCCGGATAGCCGTAATAGACCTTCTCAAACACCGTATCATCCTTAAGCCCAGCGCATAACCATGGAATATATCAGCACCAGGGGCCATATAGAACCTGTTTCGTTCAAGGAAGCTGTCATGATGGGACTGGCTGCGGACGGTGGACTCATACTCCCCAATCCCATACCCACCGTAG
This sequence comes from Thermodesulfobacteriaceae bacterium, assembly GCA_012961845.1. GTDB lineage: Bacteria > Desulfobacterota > Dissulfuribacteria > Dissulfuribacterales > UBA3076 > DTYO01. The sequence continues at coordinate 1,495 of DTYO01000144.1, read as the reverse complement.
ATCCAAAAACTCTGGAGGACTGGAAAAAACTGTCTTATCCGGAACTGGCCCTTGAGATCATGGAGCTCTTTGTAAACGACATCCCAGGCGAAGATCTGAAAGCTCTCATTGTTGAAGCCTATCGAACATTTGACACCCCCGAGGTCACTCCGGTTGTAGACATGGGGAAATTTAACGTCTTGGAGCTTTTCCACGGACCTACACTGGCATTCAAGGACATCGCACTTCAGTTTCTGGGCAATCTCTTTTCATATATTCTCAGGGGAACAGGGGAAACCATGAATATCCTGGGCGCCACGTCGGGCGACACAGGAAGCGCGGCCATCTATGGTGTCAGAGGAAAGGACAATATCAACATCTTCATACTCCACCCCCATGGCAGAGTAAGTGAAGTACAGGCCCTCCAGATGACCACCGTATCTGACAAAAATGTATTCAATATCGCCGTGGAGGGTACCTTCGACGACTGCCAGTCCATTGTCAAGGCAATATTCAACCAGCTCGACTTCAAGGCCAGATACCGGCTGGCTTCCATAAACTCCATCAACTGGGCCCGCGTGCTTGCACAGATCGTATACTATGTATTTGCAACACTGAAACTGGAAGAGCAGACAGGTTCGGATATATGCAACTTTTCTGTCCCCACCGGCAATTTCGGTGACATATTCGCCGGTTATTTAGCAAAACGCATGATAAGGCCCAAGATAGGACGGCTGATTCTCGGAACCAATGAAAACAACATCCTTACCCGCTTCATCCTGGAAGGCAGATATGTCATAGGTGATGTGGTATCCACCATAAGTCCCTCCATGGATATCCAGATTGCCAGCAATTTCGAACGATATCTGTTTTATCTGTACGATCAGGATGCAGAAAGAGTCCGTTTCGCCATGGAGCAGTTTGAAAAAGAAGGGATAATCAAATTCAGCAGAGAGGAAAGGAGCACTGTCAGAAACGACTTTGCTTCAGTATCCATTGATCAGGCTTCGACTCTGTCGGCAATAAGAGATATATATCAGGACTGTGGTTACATACTCGATCCTCACACCGCCGTAGGAGTGGCAGCTGCCCTGCGCCTGGCGCCTGATCTGCCCGAAGGACCTGCTGTATGCCTTGCCACAGCACACCCTGCAAAATTTCCGGATGCGGTCAGAAAAGCTATTGGAAGGGAACCGGACAGGCCGGACTCGCTGAAGGGAATCGAGCTCAAGTCCAGCAGATGCAAAATTCTGCCGGCAGACATTGACGAGATCAAGAAATATATCGAAAAACATGCGATTTAACGCCTATCAGTAGGCGGCTTTTGCGCCCGTTCTCGGCGTTGTGTTTTTCTGCTCTTCGGGATATCAACCATTCATGGAGCCATAGGCCCTACCTGTACGCGATTACAGGGCCCTGCAGGAACAGATAATCCGGGATTAGAGCCCTGCCTCTTTAAGCCTCCTGACCAGCTTTTTTTGTTCACTGGTCAACTTCCTAGGAACCTCTATGACTA
>DTYO01000143.1 GCA_012961845.1 Thermodesulfobacteriaceae bacterium | reverse complement strand
ATAAGTTCTTGATTTTACTGGCCCGCCCAGCAGGACTCGAACCTGCAACCTGCGGATCAGAAGTCCGCTGCTCTATCCAGTTGAGCTATGGGCGGGTCGATACGATATTATCGTGTATAACCTATTTGAAAAGGTGTTGTAAAGACTCATTTTCCGCGCTCAGGTTTGAAAATCTTTTTTCTTTTTCCCATGTCCCGAAGTTTCCCTGCCAAAATCACTACTTGGCCTGCGAGTTCCTCCAGACCCCGGTCATTTGAGATGACGAAATCAGATCTCGCGCATTTCTGTTCCACCGGCATCTGTGCGGCCATCCACCGGGCTGCCGCCAGTCTGGAGACCCTGTTTCTCTTTTTGAGGCGCTCCATGCACAGGGAGTCCGGCGCCGTCACGGTTACGATACAGTCAAAGAAAACTTCCCAGCCCGCCTCGAACAGCAGAGGGACTTCCACTACTGCCAGGTCGTGCCCGCTGTCACTGAATTCTTTGAGGATGCAGTCCATCCTGCGGAAGACGTAAGGATGGATGCACTGTTCCACGCGGCGTTGCGTCTCTTTGTCTGCCAGGATCATTTCCCTCATGCGGCACCTGTCCAGGGAGCCGTCCGCATTGAGGATTCCCTTTCCGAATTCCTCCACAAGCTCCTCCAGGCCGTGCTCACCCGGCTCCACCGCCTCCCGGGCCAAAGCATCCGTATCCACTATGGGGATTCCCTGTTTCCTCAGCATGTCTGCAACCGTACTCTTGCCCGCCGCCAGTTTGCCTGTGAGACCTGCCACGACAGAGGGCCAGCCGAGGTAAGTTTTGCAGTTTTTCCTGCAACGGGTTAATATGGCCTGATAACTTGATTGAAAATCCATGAATAACCTTCAGGAGGCAATGATGAAAGTCGATACAGATACCATAGTCAAGGTCAATTATACCCTCAGAATAAAGGATGGCCATACTCCTCAGGACATGATGAGGCAGTTCTCTGTCAGGTTTCTCTATGGCAGAGACAGGGTGCTGCCTTCCCTTGAGAAGGCTCTGATGGGGCATGAAAAGGGTGACCTGATCGAGATCGACCTTCCTCCTGAGCAGGCATTCGGGGAACATGATCCGGAGCTGGTGCGGCAGGTACCCATGTCTAAGATCAAGGAGCCGGAAAGGCTGGAAAAGGGCGAATTCTACCATGAAACAGACCCGAACGGGAATGTGGTCGGTTTCATGGTCAATGAGATCAGGGAGGACTCTGTGGTGGCTGACTTCAACCATCCTGCCGCCGGCAGGACCCTGGTCCTCAGTGCCGTGGTGGAAGATGTACAGAGTGCCTCGATGAGGGAGGTTATGGCCGCCATGAACCTGAACAGAGGATTTGGATGAGCATGTTGAAGTGCGGGGACAGGCTGTCCCCGTCAACACCTTCTGAACATTCCAGAAGCCTTTCGTTATACCCAGCATTCAAAAATGTAATAAGAAAAAGACGGCTTTTCAGCCGGGGCGACCGGATAGTTGCAGCAGTCTCCGGGGGGCCCGATTCGATCTGCCTCCTGCACCTGCTCCAAAGGCTGAGCCGGGAATGGGGGCTCGAAATCCATGTGGCCCATTTCGACCACTGTCTCAGGGGAGAGGAGTCCGAACAGGATGCCGTCTTTACAGGCGGTGTGAGCAGGGACCTGGGCCTGGAGTTTCATTCAGGCAGAGGTGATGTCAGGACCCGTGCACGGGACATGGCCGTGAGCATCCAGGAGGCTGCCAGGAGCCTCAGGTACGAGTTCCTGGACAGGGTGCGCACAGCCACCGGCAGCGGTTTCATCGCCACGGGGCATACGGCGGACGACCAGGCAGAGGAGGTGCTTCTCCGGCTGATACGGGGGGCGGGCCTGCCTGGTATGAGCGGCATCCCCTGGACAACGGACCGGAAGATAGTGCGCCCCATGCTGGAAATCAGGAAGTCCCAGATCTTAGAATACCTCGATTCCGAGGGGATAGGCTTCAGGGTGGATCAGTCGAACTACAGTGAGACTTACCTGCGAAACCGCATCAGGATGCGTTTGATTCCCGTGTTGGAAAGACATTTCAACCCGTCGATAGTCAGGACCGTGAACCGGATGGCCGATATGCTGCAGGAAGACAGCGAGGTCCTGGAGACCATGGCGGAAGAAACATACAATCGATCAGTGAGGACAGGTCCTGCTGAAGGAATGGCCGTGTTCAGTACGGATGCGCTGCGATCAGCTCCTCCACCTATCCGCAGGAGAGCCTACAGAAAGGCCCTGATGGAGCTCGGCCTTTTCAGCGGACGGATAACCGGGGATCACCTGAGAAGCATAGACGCTCTGGTCTGCGGCAAGGCGCCGGGCGCCTGCTGTACACTCCCCGGCTGCAGGGTCTCAAGGCGGTACGACGATCTCATTATCTCCGGCGGCATCAACCGCCCGGAGCTGCCGGATTTTCAGAGGGCCAGCCGCGTGGTCAAAGTCACCGGCCCCGGCAGGTGGCCTGCACCTGTCGGAGGTACATGGGTGGATATCGCCGTGACTGAAATTTCAAGGGAGTTCAGACGCCGGGATTCCGGGCAGATGTTTCAGCCGCTCTGGATGGATCCTGGGTCGGTGCGGTTCCCTCTGATTCTCCGGACCAGGAGGCCGGGTGAACGGTTCTGGCCGTACGGCGCATCTTCGCCGCTGAAGCTCAAGAGGTTTCTCATATCCAGGAAGATACCCAGGGATATAAGGGACTGCATCCCGCTGCTTGCAGATGAAAATGGAGGGATCGTGGCGGTGGTCGGAATAGAGATAGCGCACCCGTTCCGGCTCAGAGAGACCCGGGGAAAGGCTGTTTCGGTGGAATGGCGGCGTGCCGGGGAGAGAGAACCGGCGCTTTTCTTGCGGTGAATAAGGATTTTACCGGTATTGTGCCGGATTGTGCGGGATTATTTGTTGCCAAACCCGTCATATGTTGATTTATTATGCGGGGTGCCTCTGAAAATCAGCAATTTTGTCTTGGATCAAGGCGCACAGGGAAAATAAACGCAACAATATTTGGTGACCTTTCCGGGATGATTTTCAGAGAGCAGCGCAGCCATTGAGCAAAATAACAATTTCAGATATGCCCTACAGTGTCTTTATCCCTGAATGGGTGGAGAACTGACGGAGGAACACACTTTTGAATACATTTTACAAGAATCTGAGCCTGTGGCTCGTGATAGGCCTGGTGATGGTCTTTTTGTTCAATCTTTTCAACAAACCCAGGGCCATCGACAAGGAGATTCCCTACAGTGATTTTGTGGAGTTTGTCAAAAAAGGGGAAATCGCCCGGGTAGTCATGCAGGGAGACCGGATAGAGGGTGTTTTTACCAGTCAGGCTCCGCTGCAGACGGTAATTCCGGCTCAGGACCAGGAACTGATACCGCTGCTCAAGGAAAAGGGAGTGATGATCAGGGTCAAGCCGGTGGAAGAGACTCCCTGGTATATCACCCTGCTGATTTCGTGGTTTCCCATGCTGCTCCTCATCGGAGTGTGGATTTTCTTCATGAGGCAGATGCAGACCGGGGGAGGGCGGGCCATGTCATTCGGCCGGAGCAAGGCAAAGCTGCTTTCCAGGCAGAGTGTCCAGGTCACCTTCAGGGATGTGGCAGGTATAGAGGAAGCCAAGGAAGAACTGGAAGAGATAATATCTTTTCTGAAGGACCCTGAAAAGTTTACCAGGCTCGGAGGGAGAATACCCAAGGGCGTGCTGCTGGTGGGGCAGCCAGGCACCGGAAAGACACTCCTGGCAAAGGCGATAGCCGGGGAGGCCGACGTTCCTTTCTTCAGCATCAGCGGTTCCGATTTCGTGGAGATGTTCGTGGGTGTCGGTGCTTCCAGAGTCCGTGATCTGTTTGTCCAGGCAAAGAAACAGTCGCCGTGTATCATATTCATAGATGAGATAGATGCT
>DTYO01000142.1 GCA_012961845.1 Thermodesulfobacteriaceae bacterium | reverse complement strand
GTAGATCTTGCTGCCGGGATCAGGGATACAGGTTTGCTGGCGCTTGTCCGCAACAGGGTGTTTAACAGGGGGTTCTTTGAATGCAGGTCTGTGTCCATGGACAGCAGGATATCTGCAGTTGAGGTATGCGATAATATCGACTCGAGGAAATCTCCATTGTTGTCTGTGGTGTTGTGTACCTATGATCCAGACATGAAGCTGCTCAGGCGTGCCCTGAAATGTCTCTCATGCCAGACTATCGGCTCCGACTTGTGGGAGTTCATACTGGTCGACAATAATTCCGCCGTTCCGCTGGGAAAGAATGTACTGGAAGGTTTCGGGATAAGGTCGTACCGAATCGTTCGAGAGATCAGGCCGGGGCTGATCAGTTCCAGATTGTGTGGTCTTGGATATGCTTCGGCACCTCTGTTAGTATTGGTGGACGATGACAATTTTCTGTCTGAGGATTATCTGAAGAATGCGCATGCCATTGCAGAAAAAAATCCTGATATCGGGGCATTCGGCGGGATTTCTGAACCCGAGTATGAAGAGCCGCCTTTGCCATGGACAGAGCCGCTGCTCGGTCATCTTGCTATTCGCAATTACGGGGATGAAGTTATTACTTCCACCAGGCCCGAATGGGGTAAATGGGATCCTGTGGGGGCTGGCATGGTGGTCCGGCGTGATGTGCTGGAGAAATTTGCAGAGAAAATCTGTCTCCTGACTGCCCATACTCTCGGGAGGCGCAGAAATACACTCAGCGGGGGAGAGGATACGCTGATAGCCCGCTGCGCCAATGAACTGGGCTATGCCTGCTCATATCAGCCTTCTCTGAAACTGGTGCATTACATCAAAAAAGAGCGTGTTTCGGTCAGATATCTGAGGCGGCTGATATACTGGCAGGGGAGGACGTTTGTGAGGCTTCTCAAGGTCCAGAACAAACCTGTTTCCAGGCCGGATGATATGCCGTTGCTTCAATATTTCAGACGGCACAGACGATACAAGACTGATTCCATGGGGGCAGCCGGTAAGCTGCAGGCATACTGGGATCTGGGGTATTATGTAGAGGCGCAGCTGACCTGATGGCTCATCAAGACACTGTTCAGTGAACTGTCAGCCTGATATTGAATTATTTTCTAAGCCTGTTATAAGCATAAAATTTTCATGATACAGATCTGTCCATTTCAGGGGTCTGAAAAATCGATGATGAATACCTAGAGTATGTCCACATGATAATGATTAGTTATGGGTTGCAGAGATCTGCCAGTACATTTGCTTATCAGATTATTTACGATATCCTGGAGAGTGCCGGCCATGATCAGCAGGAATTGTTTGACAGATATGCCGGCAGCCTGATATCTGCGCCATTCGTAAAGCTGGAAGATTTTTCATTGACCAGCTTTGCCAAGTGTGTCCCTCCGGAAAGGATCATTCTGCTGAAAACCCATTCATTTCTCAACGAAGAGGCGGCTCGTCTTATTGGTTCAGGCGATGTTATTGCTACTGCTTCTTACAGAAACCCCATGGATGCCGCGGTATCGCTCTACAATGTGGGGCGGAAAGAGAGGAGGAAGCCCGAAAACAAAAAGAGAAAGGGATTTCTTGAGATCGATACCATGTTCAAGGCAATTGAGACCATCAGTGCCCTGTTGCCTGTTTGCGAGGGATGGATCAGACACTCTGCTGTTCTTCCCATATAATACGTTGAAATGACGAACAATACCCTGATGGTTGCCAGGAAGATAGCGGACATGATCTCTGTTGAAACGGACCTGAACGGTATTTGTAATAGATACAATTCAGACAAACGGCTTATATGGGAATATAATGGCGGCGGTTCGGATAAATGGAAGACCCAGATGACACAACAGGAAAAGGACCTGGCACTTAATCTTTTCAGAGATTTCATTGATAAATACTGCTGAGATTACCGCAAAAAAATGGGACTGCAATTTTCCATAGTCATTCCGAATTTCAATTCCGGTGAAGTGCTGGAAAGGGCCATCAGGTCTCTGATAGGCCAGGAATATCCCCTGCTCCAGATCATCATGGTGGATGCCGGGAGTAATGATGTTTCCACGGGAATTATAGATAGATACAGGAAGTATTTTGATGTGCTGATTGTTGGGCCGGACAGGGGGCAGGCAGATGGTCTCAACAAGGGCTTTTCTCTGGCAACCGGTGACGTTTTCGGCTGGCTGTGCGCTGATGATGAACTGCTGCCAGGGACCCTTGCTCATGTAGCTGAAATCTTTGAGACCGATCCTCATGCCGATATGGTTACCGGCGGGTGTGAACGTATATTTGAGGATGGTACCTCGGTGATTACCAGGGCAAACCCCAGGGTGACTGAAGAAATAGGCATACAGAACAGCATTGAGCAGCCGAGTACGTTCTGGAAGGCAGCGCTGCATAAGCAGACAGGGGAACTGGATTTGAGCTATTATCTGGGATTCGATTGGGATTTCTGGGCGAGAATGATCAGGAACGGCGCTGCAGTAGTTACCACGGACAGGGTGCTGTCCCGATATTATTTCTCTGATACCAACAAGTGCGGAACAGCGGGAAATCTTTTTGCAGAAGAGGCCTTCCGGGTGATCAGGAAACATGGTCCGATGGCAGGCGGACTGGCTTATGTCTATCGTTTCCTGTATTTCCATTTTGATCTGAAAGGATGCTTTGACAGGCCTCCGCGATCTACTCGAAACCGTTATCTGTTATACAGATATACCCGTAATATCTTGAAATTTCTTATCGGTCCGCGTCTTCTGAATATGTACAACTGGCATTTTGCTTCATGCCAGGAACGCAATATAAAATGGTATTAGAAGAGTAAGTGCTGCAGTGGGGAGATGTTGTGAAACAATCTGTTAACAAGACCATGGACAGAAATGATCTTCTGGATCGGTCAGCTCAATCGACTGTTGAAGACATAAACAGAGTAATGCAGGAGATATACCGAAAGGGCATGGTCATGACGTCCTGGTACGGAACCCTGGAGAAGCCTTATTCAGAAGTGGGGCTGGATAATCGCGGGGCCGATTACCAGCCGCTCCCCGGTGCGGTGGATGACAATCGTATACCGTGGTTTCTCTACTGGGAGATAGAGTGGGTCATTCGAAACGGGCCTGAACTCGGAAAGGGGATGAAAGTTCTGGATGCAGGGGGAACATCCTCTCTTTTTTCCTGCTACCTTGCGTCACTGGGGCTGGAAGTACATTCCATAGACATCAATCCATCTCTGCTCCAGAATTCCAACGATATTTCCAGGGCCATGGGGTGGAAGCTCCGCGCCTATGCTATGGACATAGAAAAGATGGAATTCGAAGACATGTTTTTCGATCACGCATTTTCCATCAGTGTCTTCGAGCATCTCGACTATTATACCAAGCAGAAGGCACTGCTTGACATCCACCGTTGTTTGAAACCTGGCGGCCGGCTGTGTATGACGTTCGATTATGCCAACCCCGCACCATTTGTGTTCGGCTGCAACCGGTTTGACACGCGGCCGCGGAATGCCCTCGGCTCACCTGAACAGGTAAAAAAAGTATTGTGTCCGGCTGGTCTGTTTGAGATGCTGGGGAACCGGGACTTTATGGATAATGGAAAAAGATACCTGGAGCCTCCCAGAGATGCCTCGTTGGAGAATCCGCAAGAATATACTTTCGGGGCACTTTTCACGAAAAAGAAGGAGCTGTTCTGAACAGGTATTGCATCTGTAGTAAGGGAATGTGGTATGACTGTCTTTTACTGGTTGGCCATGCCACCATCCCGGGTGGTATACGTTATTTTCATACAAAATGAGCCTGCCCCGAATAAGTGTAATCATTTGTACACACAATCCCGATCCCGAACTGTTTTGCAAGGTCTTGTCAGGACTCCGCCGGCAGACCCTTGAGCGCACTGTCTGGGAGCTGGTTGTAGTTGACAATGCCTCGGATCCCCCTGTTGCAGTTATGCCCTGCATGGGGGGCGTGGATGGAGATGCCAGGGTTGTACGGGAAGAAAGGCCTGGGCTGGTTTTTGCGAGGTGCACCGGAACCCTTTATGCTGCAGGTGAAATCCTGGTATTTCTCGATGACGATAACTTCCTGAAGCCTGACTATCTGGAACGGGCCCTCAACATCTTTTCAGACAGGAGCCTTGAATCAGTAGGCATGTGCGGTGGTACTGTCGAGCCTGTGTTCGAGAGTAGTCCGCCACGGTGGCTTGACTCGGTGAAAAACCATCTGGCGGTCAGGAATCACGGCACCAGAGCCATGATATCCAAGGCTCCTGATTTGTCATTTCCCGAGCCCGTGGGGGCTGGTATGGCCATGCGCAGGGCTGTTGCAGAAAAATTTGCCGAATTTGTAAACGATAATGCTCCATTGAGGAGTCTGGGAAGGAAGGGAAAACAGCTTGCCGGCTGTGAAGACACCCTGATGGTGCTCATATGCTACGGATGCGGTTTTCATGTGGCCTACTTTCCTTGTCTGAAACTGCTTCATTACATACCGGCAGGCCGCATGACAGTCAGGTATCACATCAGACTGGCCGGCGCTCTGGGAAAATCACTGGCACAGCTGATGCGGTTTGTGGATGACAGCAGGTTGCGGCGGTCTGCACCTTCACGGGTATTATATCTGCTGATACATTTTTTCAGTTGCCTGAAGAACGAAAAGATGTTTTCTGCGGCCTTGATCAAGTGGCTGTGGATGGCTTCGTTTGTTATGTATTCAAAAACGATATGGGGGGATCTGAAATACAGGGAGATCGAAGTTTGAAATATCAAACCGGTTTTTCGGTCCGAAGCATTCGGGCAGCATACACGTCAGGGGAAATTGTTGATTTTCACGAGGTATCATGACACAGATGGCGAGCAAGCTTGCCCGCCATCTGTGTCATGCCGTTTTGAGGCCATCGAAGCAGCTAATCTTCCAGGCTTTCAGGATTGGCGCTGGTGATCTTTTTCCACTTGGTGCCGCTGAAAATCCAAAGGCCGTAGCCATTGAAGTCCACTGCCAGCCGGCCCTTCCAGCTTTCCATATTTTCGGGGTTCCAGCCGGCGATTTTCTTCCAGGTGGCGCCATTATAGAACCAGATTCCATGGGAACCGAAATCCACTGCGAGACCTCCCGCCCAGCCTTCGAGTCCCTGGGGATTCCACTTCAGCCATGGCAGTCTCCAGAGCCACGTATTAGCAGAATATTATGAAGGAACAGTTAACACT
>DTYO01000141.1 GCA_012961845.1 Thermodesulfobacteriaceae bacterium | reverse complement strand
GCCAGCTCCACCTGTATTTTTCCCTCCCTGCTCATGGCCCTCCTAGCAAAGATACCCAGGATGAGCTGAGTACGGTCTATCACTTTGAGATCCACCATCCTGGCAATATTATTGACCTGGACTGCGGAAAGATCCTGATCGAAGATGACCATGGTTGCACCGAGATAGAGGCCTTTCATCAGTATATGCCTAAGCTTGCCCCTACCCAGCAGATGTGCCGGATTATATCTGTTCACCCGCTGATAGATCCTGTCCAGAACCTGTACGTTGGACGAACGCGCCAGTTCGGCCAGCTCTTGCAGCGCCCGGTCTGCCTCATACCGGTTCTCAGGGCCTGCATGGACCAGTATGGCCCGTTCTTCGGCGCCAATGAGCTGGAGTCCCTTCTGATACCTCTGTATCTCGGTTTCCAGGTCCTGGACAAACACGCCAAAGGACAGATCTATTTCACTGGGGTGTCTGAAAGACTGCACCTCCCACTGCCGGTTTTCCGGATTGGGAGGCAGAAGGTGCACAAAGAATGTCCGGCCGGGCAGATTCTCTCTAACCTCAACGGTCACCATGGCGTCCAGCCTGAGCAGAGCCAGATCTGAGAGATCTTCCGTATTGAGTCCATCTCTGCCGTCCAGAAACGTATGGATACATCTCAGCCCCTTGAGACGGCCCTGACCCCGCCTGAAAGAGCTTATATCCGGAATCAGAATGCTGTGGTGGTCTCCAATTATTACATGCCTGACAGCCCCTTTCCGGTCCACCATTATTCCCACCTGTCTACCTGTGGAACCGGAAATTTCAGTAAGGGCCCGTGCCACCTCTCCGGGCAGAAACTGGGAAGGCGGGATTTTACGCCGGTACAGACGTTCCAGGCTCTTACGCTGAAATGAACTTAATCCGTTGGTATTGCCGAAAATTTTCGCTATGGCTGGAAACTCCTTCTAAACCTGACTGATACACATTATACCAGAAAGCCCGGACTCATGCACCACATCAGGCGTCCTGCATGCATATACAAACCATCTGCCAGGACCTGACATCTGTGAATTGTTCTGTAACGGATGACCTTCGTCCCCGGCTTTTTTCTTTTTTCCTCTTCCATGAACTGGAGACATATTATAAACTATGTTCCACGTGAAACCATGACAACGCCTCAAGCAAAAAAAAGCAGGATTATCTCTGTTGCAAACCAGAAAGGAGGGGTGGGAAAGACCACCACGGCTGTCAACATGGCGGCTGCACTGGCCATCCTCAAAAAGAAAGTACTGCTGATCGACTGCGATTCCCAGGGAAATGCAACGAGCGGCCTCGGGGTGGAGCCCCAGGCCTTTGAAAAACACCTCTACCATGTGCTGTCAGGCTCTGCAGACCACGAGGACGTGACCAGGCCCACACCTATATCGGGTCTGGATCTGATACCGTCCAATACCGACCTTGTCGGCATAGAAATTGAGCTGGCAGGCCGGGAAGACAGAGAAAAAATCCTGAAGGATTTTCTGAAACCCCTGGATTCCTATGACTATATGATCCTGGACTGCCCTCCGTCCCTGGGCCTCATGACAATCAACGCCCTGACTGCATCCAACTCGGTCATTATCCCCATGCAGTGCGAATATTATGCCCTGGAAGGCCTGAGCCAGCTGGTTCAGACCATAAGGCTCGTAAAGCATAGTTTCAATCCCAGGCTGCATATAGAAGGCCTTCTGCTCACAATGTACGATTATCGGACCAAGCTCACCTACCAGGTAGCAAGGGACGTCAGAACCCACTTCCGGGACCTTGTATACCGTACGACCATTCCCAGAAATATCAGGCTGAGCGAAAGCCCGAGCCACGGCAAACCCATATTTCTGTATGATCCAAGATCTAAGGGGGCGGAGAGCTATCTTGCTCTTGCCCGGGAATTCCTGAATTGTCAGAGGAGTAAAAGATGACGCTCAAAGGAGGGCTCGGCAGAGGCCTGGGCACCCTGCTTTCATCAAAGGAAATATTCGATGCAGGAAGTCCTGGTTTCTTCCTGTGTCCCATAGAAAAGATCAGGCCCAATCCTCACCAGCCCAGGAAATGGATGAATGAGGAATCTCTTGAGGCCCTGGCTGCTTCAATCCGCGAAAAAGGGGTTCTTCAGCCCCTGGTGGTCCGCGAAGTCGGCGCCGAGTATGAACTGATAGCAGGCGAAAGACGCTGGAGAGCCGCCCAGCAGGCTGGCCTGACAACCATTCCTGTTATCATAAAAGATGTAAGTCCGGACGAACTCCTGGAGCTCGCACTCATAGAAAATATCCAGAGAGAAGACCTGAATCCCCTGGAAGAGGCTATGGCATACGAAAGACTGGTCACCGATCTCAGCCTGACTCAGGCACAGATCGCATCCAAAGTCGGCAGGAAGAGGTCTACTGTGGCCAATTTCCTGAGGCTCCTGCTGCTTCCAGACTATGCCAAGAAAGACCTGCTTGAAGAACGCCTGACCATGGGACATGCCAGGGCCCTGCTCACAGTGGAAGACCTTGGTCTTCAGAAGCAGCTCAGGGACCAGGTGATAAAAAAAGGGCTCTCTGTTCGACAGACCGAGGTCCTTGCAAGACGGATCGCCGAAGCAGAGCAAGACAACCGGAGGAGCATACCAAGGGAAGACCCCGACATAACCAGACTTTGTGAGAAGTTGACCCGGAATGTAGGCTCGCCTGTACGGATCATCCCCACCAAGCGGGGAGGACGCCTGGAGATCCGTTACGACTCGAATGCAGACCTGGACAGGATTGTGGAAATTCTCCTCAAGGCCCTTCAGTAAGACAGGCTCTGCAGGACAGGATGCTGAAGATGCCGTGTAAACCGCAGGCCGATTCCGGCATCGGCAAAAAACACCCATGATGAATCCCAATATTCTGCAGTGAATGAATTCCATTTAAGATTGACATGGGAACGATGAGCCCCGCCTAAATAGAGCCGGGCAAAAGGTTTGACTGCACCGGCATCAGGCATCTGACAACGAAGCGCCAGATAGATCGGCACTATCTCAAGATCATC
>DTYO01000140.1 GCA_012961845.1 Thermodesulfobacteriaceae bacterium | reverse complement strand
GAGTACGTCTGTGTTTCTTCTGCTTTACATCTTCGGCAAACTTGCGAACCGAATAATCCGTGTCCAACAAAAGAGGATGGATCAGGCGAAGCGAATCCAGTGCGTCATATATTTCCAGCAAACCTGCCGGCAGAAAGTTCAGAACTGATCCTTGCTGCCCTTTCAGCACTCATGAGGGCCAGAATCTTTGCGACCTTCTTGCTCTTCATTGCAGCAAAGATCCTGACCACAGTATCTTCATCCATCCTGTCCAGCAGGGCGGCCGCCCTGGACGGCTCCATGGAACTGTATACGCCCACAAGATGACGAAAACGATTCTGACTGGCTTCCTTGGCGTTCCTCACCGGTTTTTCCAAGCGCTCCTGAATGTCCTTCAGTTCCCGGATTCTCTTTTCGATATCCTTTTCCAGGATCTTAAGTTCCCGTTCCTTCTCATCCAGCAAGGCCTCTCTTTCATCCAGTTTCCTCAGGCGGGCCTGTATGATTTTCTGGATATCCTGCCGGCACGGGATCCTGATTTCACTGCTGGGCGGTGCCTCGGGCTGATCCAGTCCTTTTTTGATGTCTGCTGTATTCCTTGTGGCCTCGGCTATTGAAGGACCGATTCCCGTGGTCATCAGGGAAAAAACAACCAGCGTGAATTTAAGAATCGCTATTCCCATGACTATACGTACAAGGAAGCTGCTTCGCGAATTAAACAGTTTTTTCTCCATTTTTTTGTTTCCATGCATGTCTGATGGTCGAGAGGCTGTCGACCTCTTTCTGTTCTTTCAGCCTTTTTTCATTCAGATATCGTTCGAGATCCCTCTGCCTGAGTTTCTCCACCATTTTCTTCTCACGGTATCGGATATTTAATCTGTATCGCGCCTTTCTTATTTCATCCTGCAGAGCAGTCAGCTCCTCTCTGTTATTGTCCATCCGGTCTTTCACGGTTTCCATGTGCATGATACAGAGATGGTATTCTTCAGCCGGCAGACCTTCCTGCAAGCGTCTGTCCAGATCATGCCTGAAAAGCCTGAGCCTTTCCGCAGCTACTGCGATGGAATCCGAAAGGCTTCTGCTCTTCTCGAGGAGGCTGGCCAGTTCGACTTCCGCAGCTTCTACATGGCGCTGTCTGAGCCTGAGAAGTGTTTCAAAACGAAATTTGAATGACAGGTGCTGCTCCTCAAATACAGTTTCAATCAAAGATGTCTGTTAGGGCAGATATACTTTCTTTTAGACCGGATGCTTCAGAGACCTCCTGCCGCAGAAAATTCCTGATGGCCTCAATGTTCTGCAGCGCAAAATCGATTTCAGGATTTGTGCCTTTGCTATAGGCTCCCAGGTTTACCAGGTCTTCTGCCTGGCGATAGGTAGCTAAGACCTTTATCAGCCGGTCATGCGCCTGTAATTGTTCCATGGATGCGACATCCCTGAATACACGGCTGACACTGGAGAGTATGTCAATGGCCGGGAAATGTCCCTGGTGAGCAAGTTTCCTGTCCAGTACAACGTGTCCGTCCACAATGGAGCGCAGGGCGTCGGCAACTGGCTCGTTCATGTCGTCTCCCTCCACCAGGACCGTATAGATGCCTGTGATGCTGCCGGCTCCATCCTTGCGCCCCGTTCTTTCGAGAAGTCTGGGAAGCTCGGCAAAGACCGAGGGAGTATAGCCTTTGGCAGTAGGGGGTTCGCCTACTGCAAGGCCGACCTCCCTGTGGGCCATGGCAAAACGGGTTACCGAATCCATCATGAGGATGACATCTTTGCCCTTGTCCCTGAAATATTCTGCTACGGCAGTGGCAAGATAGGCGCCCCTGAGCCGTATCAGCGGAGGCTGGTCCGATGTGGCAACTATGACTACAGACCTGGAAAGTCCGTCCGTGCCCAGGTCTCTTTCAATAAAATCTCTGAGCTCCCGCCCTCTCTCCCCTATAAGGGCTATCACATTGACGTCGGCAGACGTGTGCCTGGCAATCATGCCCAACAGTGTGCTCTTGCCTACCCCTGAACCTGCCATAATGCCTATCCGCTGGCCCTTTCCCAGAGTCAGGCACGCATTGATTGCCCTGATTCCCACATCGACGGGCTCATCGATTCTGGGACGATCCATTGGGTTGAGGGGCTCTGCATAAAGCGGGTAACGGCCGTCTGGTTCCAGGGGGCCGCTGCTGTCTATGGGTTCGCCGAGGCCGTTCAGAACGCGTCCTAGGAGCCCGAAGCCCACATCAACGCCCGCTCCCTGTTCGCTGATCCAGATCTTCCCTCCCGGTTCTATGCCGCGCATTTCTCCCAGAGGCATCAGGAGGACCTTGCCTTCCTTGAATCCAACCACTTCGGCCAGAAGGCTTTCCGAACCCCGGACTTCCACCTTGCAGATAGCTCCCACCGGCATACCGGGCCCTCTTCCTTCCAGCACCATGCCTATCACCTGGTTGACAATGCCGCAGGATCTTACGGTCTGTACAGAGGATACCGCCTTTATATAGGGTTCCACGTCTATTGTGAAACCCTTGCAGGGCGCAGACGTTTCCTGAGGCATTGCCCTGTCCATTAGTCTGGATCCGTTTCTGTGCGTTCGCTAATGTTCACGTCGATATTCAGTGTCGCCTGCCCTGTTCTCTGGTGAAGAACCTGTGCGATCTTTTCGGTTACCGCCTTCCATTTGGATTCCATAGTGGCATCCACGAGTCCGAAATCTGTTTCAATGAGACAGCCACCCGGTGTGATCTTTGCGTCGGAAACTATTTCATGGGAATGATTTCTATTGTTGGGGATGCCGTCTCCCGGGAGTTCGGACAGCATCTCTGCATCCTTGGGATGGACGTGAATGCGTATATGGCTGCACTCGATGATTTGTTCCATAGCCGAGCGTATACAGTGAATTATACAGGCTTTGTCAGTTGCTATCTCCTTCTGCACTACTTTTCTGGCCACTTCCATGGCAACAAGAACCAGTTGTGTTTCGTGTCTGTTCAAAATGGCTCTGCCCTGCTCCTGCATCGATTGTATAATTTTTTCAAGGCGTTGAGCTGTTGCCTCGTATTGTCTTCTCCCCAGCTCTTCTCCGTCTTTGCGTCCCTGGGCAAATCCCTGGGTGTATGCCTCGCTTTCTATTTCGGCGCTCTTGTGCTTGGCTTCTTCCAGGACTGCCTCTGCTTTCCTGAGAATCTTGTGAGATTCCTTCTGGACGTCTTTTCCTGCAAATGCAGGCCTCTCGTGAGATCCTCCAGTTGCATGTTTTTCCGGTATATTTTCCTGAGCGGCTGTTTCATCCGGCACGCCCTGAGATCTGTTGGCCTCTTCTCCGGGGACATCCGTAAATCGTACCAGATCACTGAAACTGTACATCCTGAAGTCAGGATCCGGCTCATCACCACAAGCGGTTTCGACGTCGACTATGGAAAGATACCGGCACTTTCCCTGCTTGATTATCTTAGACAAGGACATCGTCTACTCCCTTACCTCCAAGGGTTATCTTGCCTTCTCCCTCCAGGCGTTTCGCCGTGCGGATAATGGCCTGCTGCGCCTGTTCCACATCTTTCAGCCGTACAGGTCCCATGACCTCCAGGTCTTCCTTGAGCATCATTGCAGCCCGTTCCGACATGTTGTCGAAGAACTTGTCTTTCAGCTCTTCAGGTGCGGCCTTGAAGGCCAGTTTGAGCTCTTCGGTACTGATCTCTTTCAGCAGTGCGACAATGCCGGTGGCGTCCACGCCGAGCAGATCTTCAAACTTGAACATGAGTTTTCTAATCTCTTCCGCCAGGTTTTCAGAACTGGATTCGATCTTTTCCATGAGAGTATCTTCCATGGTCCTGTCGAGATTATTCATGATTTCAGCCACTTTTTCGGCTCCACCAACCTTGGTGGCATCACTCATTTCCACAGAGAACAGTTCTTCTTCCAGGACCCGGTCGATCTCCGCCACTATTTCGGGACTGATTTTTTCCAGGTTGGCAATCCTGAGCATCACATCTGCCTGGAAACGTTCCGGCAGTTCCGAAAATACGGACGCGGAGAGATCAGGAGATAGATGGGCCAGAATCACCGCGATGGTCTGCGGATGTTCATTGATGAGGAAGTTGACGATGACCTTCGGGTCCAGGCCAGACAGCTTCTGAAAGGTCGATGGATGGAGCTGGTGCAGTATGTCCTCATAAATGGCAATGGCCTGTTCTTCCGGCATGGACGAAAATAGGACTTTTTTCAGAAACTCCTCAACCGATACAGACATGGCTCCCTGGACCACCTGCATCTTGTCTCTGACTTCATCGAGAATTTCCTGAACCGCCTCTCCCGGTACATTCTGAACCTGGGCCATGAGTGCAGAGACCTGTCTGACCTCGTCTTCAGCCAGATGTTTGAAGACGTCGGAGGTAAATTTTTCACCCATGGCCAGGAGGAATATGGCCGCTTTCAGCGGGCCCTGAGGATGACTGAGATCCAACATGTCAGGCGCTGGCAAGGTCTTCTCCTTCACTGTCCTGTTTTTCTCTCAACCATATCTTGACCAGGGCCGCGGCACGTTCAGGATAATCACTGGCTAGTTCCCTTAGTTCATCATGTGCATTGGGCAGCGGCTGGAATGGAGGAGGGGCCTCCAGGCCGGGTACTTCCTGGCCTTCCAGGGCTCCGGCTTCTCCCTCACCTTCCAGGGCGAGCTTGTTTTCTGACCGGCCTGGTTCAGGTTTGAGAATGAAACGATTGAGAAGTGGTCTGATTACCAGAAATATGAACAGGACGGCAAGTATGAGATTTGAAAAGGGTTTGGCAAATCTCATGCCTGTATCCATGATTGTGGATATGGATTTTTCCTCTGCTGCCGGAGAATTGAAGGCCATGTTGACTATGCTGATTTCATCTCCCCTGTCTTCGTTGAAGCCTATGGCCGCCCTGACTATCTGTTGAAGTTTTTTTAGCTCTTCGGCATTTCTGGGAGTGTATACTTCTTTTCCGGCTTTATCCTGACTGTATGTGCCGTCCACCAGAACTCCGACTGAAAGACGTTTCAGCTTGCCGATGGAGCCATTCACATGCCGTTCCGAACGGGTGATTTCATAGTTGGTGATGTCTTTTTTCTTCTGTTTCAGTTTTCCCGCCTGCTTCTGTTCCAGATTACCCTGAAGTTTGTCGGCCAGCCCGCCCTTAATGCCGGGTATGCCTCCTGCTGCAGGGGCGGAAACCGTTTCGAGTATTTTCTGTTCGCTGCGTATCGCCACAGTGTCCGGGTCATATCGTTCTTCACTGAAATCGATCCGGTCGAAATCTATGTCGGCAGTCACTCTGACTATGGCCTTGTCTGGGCCAAGCGCGTTTCCAAGCATGCTCTGTATCTTGCGTTTATAGTACTGTTCGAGATTCTTCTGATAACTCAGCTGCGAGCTGCTGAGTGATCCTGTGGCGTCTT
>DTYO01000139.1 GCA_012961845.1 Thermodesulfobacteriaceae bacterium | reverse complement strand
GGAAAGAGCTCTGATACTGTTTCTCTGGCTGCTGATCCTGCTGACACTCGTCTTCCTGCCTCTTGCCTACCCGACAATAGACCGCTGCTTATTTCTTCAGCTCCAGCCTGGTTGCTGAAACCGAGGCTGTAAATCTTTTGGATCTCTATATCCCTTCAAACCCTTTTGCAGCCCTGGCCGGCACCATGGTTCCGGTGGTCCTGTTCAGCATCTTCCTGGGACTGGCCATGATCACCGCGAAGAACAAGGACATTCTGATCCTGTGTTTTCAGAACCTGAGCGATGCCCTGATAAAGATTGCCTCGGTTGTGGCAAAGTCGGCTCCCTCCCATAGGGATCTTTGTCCTGACCGCTGCTGCAGCAGGGACGCTGCATGTGCACGAAATCAGTCGTCTGCAGATCTATCTGTGGGTCTACATCGCCACATGGATTCTGCTGGCTGTGTTCACCCTGCCTATGCTGGTGGCAAGGGCCATACCGTTTACCTATTCTGAGGTGTTCAGGGAGGCCTGGATGGCTATGATGACGGCATTCGCAACCGAGACCGTCCTGGTTGTACTGCTCATGGTAGCCCAGAAGACCAAGGAACTGCTGTCCAAGCGGGATCTGAAGAGTGAAAGCGCTGATTCCGCCATAGATATACTGGTGCCCACGGCATACAGCTTTCCCAGCGTTGGCATTCTGGTGGGCATAAGGTTCATCCTCTTTGCATCCTGGTTCATCGGTGCGCCGCTGATTGTTGCAGAATATCCGCCTTATGCGTAATGGGGGTCCTGACCGCGTTCAGGTCCATGGCCGTGGCTATCCCTTTCATTCTTGATTTTTCAAGCTTCCTTCAGACCTGTTTCAGCTGTATCTGCTGGGCAGCGTGTTCACCATGCGTTTTGCAACAACCATGGCAGCCCTGCATGACATAGTGATCAGCATTCTGGGCGCCTGCGCGGTCATGAACCTGCTTAGATGGAGAAGAATATTCGAGATCATGGGGATAAATCTGGTGGTGACGCCCTGGTGATGACAGGGTTTGGGTTTGTACTGACCAAGGTGGTTCCCTATTAATATACCGGCTACTAGGAACTCATCAAAATGGAGTTGGCCGATCCCCTGAAAAAAGTTGACGACGATGCATCTCTACGGCCACTGACGCATGAGGAATAAGAGAAGATCCAGACTGGATGTCATCAGATCCCGCGGTGCCCTGAGAGTCGGTTATGACAGGGACAGGCTTCCGTTTGCGTTCAGAAACAATAACGGTGCTGTAGTGGAATACGACATGGAGCTGGTCCACGCCCTGGCCCGTGACCTGGACCGGGGGCGGATAGATGTGGCTGTAGGAGGAATCAGTATGAACCCCCGCAGGGCGCTCAGGTTTATGTTTTCCAGGAGTTACAGGAATGAATAACCTGGGACTGATAGTGTCCGATTACAGGAGGAGCGAATTCTCATCCTATGAGAAGATTCTCTCAAAGAAGGGGCTGAGGCTGGGGGCCACCACCTTCAGGTTATGTCTGACTCGGGTCTGCCTGTACCAAAGACCATCCTGGTCCAGTTTCCGGTCAATCTCGACCTGATAGAAGAAGAGGCTGGTATTCCTGTAGCGGTGAAGACGAGGATAGGAACCCAGGGCAGCGGTGTGCACCTGTGCCAAACCCGCCAGGCCCTGAATGATCTGTTCCAGTTCGTAGGAGGCAAGCAACCCCAAGGCCGAGCTGTTCCTGCAGCAGTTTCTGCCTGAAAGCAGATGAAGGGACGTATGGGTTCTGTCGGCGGGTGGTCAGATAATCGGCGCCATGGACCTTAAGGCGGCCGAGGTCCTCAAATCCGACTATTCCCAGGGCGTTATTGCAGTGCCTTTTGAATACGGCCCCAAGAACATGCTATTGGTAGCCGAGACAATGCGGATTCTGGACATGGACATGGCCGGCCTCGACTACCTGTATGACGACGAGGTGGGATGAGGATCCTTGAGGTGAATTCATCCCCAGGATTCGAGGGGATCGAGGCGAACTGCGGCGTGTATGTCGCAGCAGCGGTATTCTGCTTCCTGGATGTCAATCTGAGAATAACCAACAAATGCAAGGCCTGTATCATGGGCTGGGGCGAGCATGCCGAATGCGAGGCGGAATGACCGGCATCAATCGGAATGTGAATCCTCCCGGGTACACGAATCGTGCTCGGAGTTACGGCCAGCCGGGTCCTGCTGCATGGCACAGCCGGTGCATCCAGAGCATGGGTTGGAGTTGCTGGAGAGCTGCCTGGAGGCCCTGCGTGCCATAAAAAAAACTGCTCCAAGAACTATCCCGATAATTACCAGATATTCCCAAGTCATTACATCGTCCCTGTTTGCCCGAGGTGTCGGGCGGTAAATGTTATAGAGAATAAATAGCTATAACAGGGATGATTGTCAAGCCATTGCAACCTGTTTAAAATTTTCTTGCCTCCAGGCGGTGATTCCGCCCTGAACAGGGAAAATGCTGCTTGAACATATCAAAGGTGGTGGTAGGTTATCAGATCCTGCGAAAGTGTTCTCATCCGCATTATTTTGCGTGGAGGAGGCACCGGCAGGTTCCCGGGAATATTCTGTCAGAGGGGGGACTGGTCAAGTGTCCATTTCCAGAAAGAAAATTCATGAACATGAGAAGGAACAGTTTAAGAAGCTGTTTCAACGGGAAAATGCAGAAAATTTTCCTGATCGCATGAAGATACTGGAAGTATTTCTCCATACGGAACGCCATGTGACCCTAGATGAACTGGCGGGACTCCTAAGAGATGCCGGTTATCGACTGGATCCCGATTTTGTCAAGGATACCCTGAAGCTCATGTGCGATTTCAGCTTTGCACAGAGGAGCAGATTCAATAACGGTGAAATCCGTTATGAACACAGGCATCTGGGTATGCACCATGACCATATGATTTGTGTCAAGTGCGGGAAAATAAAGGAGTTCGCCAATGACGAACTGGAGTCACTTCAGGTGCGGATTGCTGATGACAACGGCTTCCATATGCTCCAGCACAAGATGGAAATATACGGCATATGCAGAGAGTGTCTTGAGAGCCGGGTGCAGTTTATACCGCTCAGCTCTGCAAAGCCGGGTGAGAAACTGGTCATAAGGGGCCTGAAAGGGGGGCCGCAGCTGCGCATGAGGCTGATGGCCATGGGGCTTCGGACAGGCGACAGGATCGAAGTGATCACGAATACAGGCACTGGGCAGATGGTTATCGCTGCGGATTACAACCGGTATGTGATCGGGAGGGAGATGGCTCAGAAGGTCTTGGTACAGTCTGCTTCTGCAGGAAACCATTGACATGGTTGAACACGGTCTAGATTTTTATTGCGACTTCGATGCAATTGCTATATATTCCTGGCCGCTGTTATGCTAGGCGATCTCGAGAACAGATTTTACACCCAGGAAAGACAGGGACGGTATGACGGTGTTCATGTTCAGGAGCAGTGATCCATGTTTCTAAGTGATATGCGGGAAGGTCAGTCAGGGGTCATAGAACGAGTTGGCGGCAACGGCCTGCTTAGGCGCCGCCTGCTGGAAATGGGGTTTCTCAGGGGTACGGAGATCTATGTGGAAAAGTATGCTCCTCTGAAGGATCCCCTTGAACTCATCGTGAAGGGATACCATGTTTCACTCCGGGTGGAAGAGGCCGCTCAGATCAGCGTGGTGAATGTTAAACAGGGAAGATGACATGCACGGACGGACCCTGACGATCGCCCTTACCGGAAACCCCAATTCAGGTAAGACTACTGTTTTCAATCATATCACTGGTACCAGGCAGAAGGTGGGCAATTGGTCCGGTGTTACGGTGGAAAAAAAAGAAGGGTTTCTGCAACGACACGGACACGATCTGAAAATAATCGACCTTCCAGGCACCTACAGCCTGACTCCGTTTTCTATCGAAGAGATAGTCGCCAGAAATTATATCCTGGAAGAACGTCCTGACGTAGTGATCGACATAATTGATGCCTCCAACCTCGAACGCAGTCTGTATCTGGCGACCCAGCTCATGGAACTGGACTGCAAGGTCTTGTTTGCACTGAATATGGCTGATCTGGCCAGGGCCAGAGGCATAAATATAGATGCGGATAAACTTTCAAGACTCTTGGATGTCCCGGTTGTCTTTACGGTGGGCAATAAGAACCAGGGAATAGATGAACTGCTTGAGAAGAGTATAGAACTGGCCCGGTCGGACTCAGGTGTATCCAGAAGACGCAGGGTAAGGTATACCCATGACATAGAACAGTCAATCGCTCTGATCAGGGGCCTGCTCGAGGAGAAAACAGGGAAGAATTTTCCGTACAATACCAGGTGGGCGGCTATAAAGCTCATCGAGAACGATAAAATAGTAAGAGAGCGTATCAAGGAGATTTTACCCGACGGCTTTAAGGAAGTTCTTTATGAGGTCCAGGTGCAGCGCGACCGCATCACGGATCTTTATGACGACGATCCTGAAATAGTCATGACTGACGAAAGGTACGGATTCATAGCGGGAATTATCAAGGAGGTCATGACTGCTTCTACAAGGCAGAGGGTAGATATTTCCCGCAATATAGACTTGGTGCTGACCAATCGTTTTCTGGGGTTCCCTATATTCATGATTTTCATTTGGGCCATGTTTCAGCTCACTTTTTCCTTGGGCGCCTACCCGATGGACTGGCTTGAAAGCGGCGTCAATATCATGTCCTCCTATATGGACAATATGCTTCCGGAAAGTGTTCTGAAGGATCTGCTTCTGAACGGGGTTGTTGCAGGTGTCGGCAGTGTTATCGTCTTTCTGCCTAACATCCTCATCCTGTTTTTCTGCATAGCCCTTTTCGAAGATACCGGCTATATGGCCAGAGCGGCCTTTCTCATGGACAAGATAATGCATCTGATAGGTCTGCATGGAAAATCGTTCATCCCCATGCTCATGGGGTTTGGCTGCAATGTCCCGGCAGTTATGGCATCGAGAACGCTGGAGAGCCGGAAAGACCGCATACTTACAATACTCATTACTCCCTTTATGTCGTGTTCGGCCAAGCTGCCGGTCTATGTAGTACTGGCGGGCACCTTTTTTGCGGGTTCGGCAGGTACCGTGATTTTCTGCATTTATATCGCGGGGGTAGTCTTTGCCATCATAACAGGCCGCCTGTTCCGTTCGACCCTTCTCAAAGGCGAAGACGCCCCATTTGTTATGGAGCTGCCTCCTTACAGGGTGCCGATGCTGAAGAGCCTGCTGATTCACATGTGGGACCGGGCCAAGATGTTTCTGAAAAAAATGGGGGGCATTATCCTGGCTGGTTCAGTGATTGTCTGGGCACTTTCTGCGTTTCCCGCAGATGTCCACTATTCAACTGATTACTCAGGAGAGAGTGAGGGGCTAAAGGCAGCCTTTGACGCCAGGGCGGCCAACATGACCGGGGCTGATCTTGCACGCCAGGTGCAGGAAAGAAATACTGCGCTGAGAGAAATTGAGAAGGCACGGCAGGCAGAGCAGATGGAAAGATCTTACATGGGAAAGATCGGAAATGTCATAGCTCCCATTTTTGCTCCCCTGGGTATTGACTGGAGGGGGAGTGTAGCGCTGCTTACCGGATTTGTTGCCAAGGAGATAGTGGTCAGCACAATGGGAGTGCTGTATGCAGTGGACAGTGACGAAGAGTCGGAAGCCCTCAGAGAAGCCCTTCTTGCCTCGGGAATGACCAGAATAAGCGCCCTGTCGATGATGGTGTTCGTCCTGCTGTCCCTGCCATGTCTTGCAACGGTAGCTGCAATAAAACGGGAAACCGGCTCTTCCGGCTGGACAGTATTCAGTATACTTTACAGTACTTCCATGGCGTGGATCGTGGCATTCAGCGTCTATAGCCTGGGCAGACTTGTCATGACGTGATTAGTTCCGGGCAAGCCACTGTCTAACGTTCATGAAGCGGTATGAGTTCCCGCTTGGTGGGACCGGCGTAGATCTGTCTGGGGCGGCCTATCTTGGTTTCAGGGTCTTCCCACATCTCCTTCCATTGAGCTATCCAGCCGGGCAGTCTGCCCAGAGCAAACATGACGGTAAACATGTTTGTGGGAATACCGATGGCCCTGTAGATGATTCCGCTGTAAAAGTCCACATTGGGATACAGTTTGCGTTTCTTGAAATAGTCGTCGTTCAGCGCCACCTCTTCCAGCTGCTTTGCAATGTCCAGGAGCGGATCCGAAATGTTCAAGATTGCAAGGGTTTCATCACAGGCCTTCTTGATTATCTTTGCCCTGGGATCATAGGTTTTATATACCCTGTGTCCAAAACCGGAGAGCCTGAACGGATCATCGGGATCCTTGGCTTTTTCTATGTATTTCTTAAAGTCGTTTCCGTCCTTGTAAATGGCCTCGAGCATGTCTATCACTGCCTGATTGGCTCCGCCGTGAAGAGGTCCCCAGAGAGCATTGATACCGGCTGAAATGGCTGCGTAGAGGTTGACGCCTGCACTTCCTACCAGGCGTACGGCCGATGTAGAGCAGTTTTGTTCATGATCAGCCTGGAGGATGAGCAGCTTGTTCAGTGTGGCGACAATTTCAGGCTTTACTTCATAGGGTATTACCGGCCTGTCAAACATCATATTCAGAAAGTTTCCGCAGTAATCCAGGTCGTATCTTGGATAGACAAGCGGATGACCTATGGATTTCTTATAAGAGAATGCGGCAATGGTGCGGATCTTTGAGATCAGTCGTGCCGCAGTACTGTCGATGTTTTCCAGTGGATCGTCGCTCATTTCCGGATAGTAGTTGCAGAGGACGTTTACCATGGAAGAAAGAATGGACATGGGGGTGGCATTGGGGGGAAAGTGATCAAAGAAATGGATCATGTCTTCGTGGATGAGGGCGTACCTGCGGAGCAGGTGTCTGAACCGGTTCAGTTGTTCAAGATTCGGAAGCTCACCATGTAAAAGCAGGTAGGCGACCTCCACAAAAGAACACTTTTCGGCCAGCTCTTCTATGGCATACCCGCGGTAGTTGAGAATCCCCTTTTCTCCATCGAGGTATGTGATGCTGCTGCAGCATGAACCTGTGTTTTTATAGCCTGGATCCAGGGTGATCAGGCCGGTATCTGATCGCAACTGTCGGATATCAAGTGCTTTTTCACCAGTAGATCCTTCTATTATGTCCAGATGATATTTGACGCCGTTTATTTTAAGCTCTGCCCTGTTGGTTTGTTTATTTTTTTTCAGTAACATTTCCCAGTCTCCTTTAGCCCGGATTGTTTATGAACAGTGCCGGAATCAAGACGCCGGTATCGCCTGACATATCCGGCTGAAAGCAGGGAGTGAGAGATCGGAGCCCGCGGATCACCGGCACCTGTCCGCGCGAGCTCTGCTCGCGTGGGCTGGAGTCCGGTGCAGCCGCGTGATGGC
>DTYO01000138.1 GCA_012961845.1 Thermodesulfobacteriaceae bacterium | reverse complement strand
TCCTTCATATCGAGTCTCAACAGCAACAGGAACAGGTTTTTTGCCTTCAGCGCCTCTACCTCGTTTGCCTCGCTGAATATTGTATGGAGTAATTTAAGATTTTAATATTTACTGGGCTGATAGATGAAAAAAACAGTTCTCAGACCAAGGAGGAAATATGAATAATTATTTTTTTACGTCTGAATCAGTTTCAGAAGGGCATCCGGACAAGGTGGCGGATCAGATTTCTGATGCTGTGCTTGATTCAATACTCGATCAGGACAAGGAGGCCAGAGTGGCCTGTGAAACCATGGTCAGTACCGGCATGATACTTATTTCCGGAGAGATTACCACCACTGCGTGGGTGGATATGAATCAGCTTGCCAGGGATACGGTCAACTCCATTGGTTATGATAACCCTGACGTGGGATTTAATGGAGCAACGTGTGCCGTTCTGACCAGTATTGACAAGCAGTCGGAAGATATCGCTCTCGGAGTCGATGAGGGAAGCGGCCTGGATCTGGATCAGGGGGCAGGTGACCAGGGACTCATGTTTGGATATGCATGCAATGAGACCAGAGTCCTGATGCCCATGCCCATCACGTATGCACACCGCCTGATGAGGAGACAGTCTGAGATCCGCAAGACAGGCAGACTTCCATGGCTGCGGCCGGATGCTAAGAGCCAGGTGACTATTCAATATGTGAACAAACGGCCTACGAGAATAGAGGCTGTGGTCTTTTCCACTCAGCATGATGCAATAGTGGACTATGAGGATCTCCAGGAAGGCGTGATGGAAGAGATCATCAAACCTGTGCTGCCTGAAGATATGATAGACCGAGACACCAAGTTTTTTATCAATCCTACCGGCAGGTTCGTCAAAGGCGGACCTGTGGCCGACTGCGGAGTGACCGGCCGGAAGATCATAGTTGACACCTATGGGGGGATGGGCTCTCATGGCGGAGGTGCATTCTCCGGGAAGGATCCTTCCAAGGTGGACAGGTCATCGTCATATATGGGCCGATATGTGGCCAAGAATATCGTAGCCGCCGGGCTTGCCGATGAGGTTGAGGTGCAGATCGCCTATGCTATCGGAATTTCGAAACCGGTGTCTATAAACGTGAATACCTTTGGTTCCGGAAAGATTAGTGAGTCCAAGATCGGAGAGCTGATAAATGAGTTCTTCGATCTGAGGCCAAAAGCCATAATAGAACAGCTCGATCTTCTGAGGCCCATATATCTCAAGACCGCGGTATATGGCCACTTTGGCAGGGAACGGTCTGAGTTTACATGGGAGAAGACCGACAAGGCTAATTTGTTAAGGGATGCAGCCGGGTTGTAGATGTTCCGGTTGCCACGTGATTTAGGTTCCGGTTGTCCCGGACAATGCGAATTAGTGAGGACGAGACATGAAAAGAGGAAGTATTATTTTCAACTGTATGATTACCTTCTTTATTGCCCTGGCATGCTGTCCTGCCGTTTCAATGGCCGGCGACAATCCGTTTATAATAAAGAAGCTGCCATTCAGAACGGCTGAAATCCATTACAGTATGGAAGGCAGTACCAGGGGGACGGCTGTGGAATACTGGGATGGGCAGAAGCATGCGCGTCATTCTGATACGCGGTTTTCAGGTTTCATGGGTATGGGAGCCAGTAGCAGCAAAACCATAGAAATCTATACGCCTGAAAAGTTAATCAATGTGGATATGTCCAAACAGACCGCCAGGGCTACAGGAAACCCTGTTACCTATATGGCTGAAGAATATGAAAAGTTGAGTTCGGCTGAAAAAAAACTGGTGAACAAGAATGCAAAGAATCTGGGAATGTCATTCATGCAGATGTTTCAGCAGTCGGGCGGAAGTGGCATGGAAATCTCTGAAGGGGAATTCAAGGGAAAGAAGGTCATGATCACCAAGATGATGGGAATGACTACCTATACCTGGAAAGATACCCCGATTGTCCTCAAGAGTTACGGTTCCATCATGGGTATCAGCAATAAGACCGTAGCCACCAAGATCAAGACAAATGTCCGGATTGATCCCAAGGTTTTCGAAGTTCCTGCCGGAATAAAGGTGGTATACGATCATGAAGCCGACCGGCATATGCGGATGATGGCCAAACGGATGATAGAATGGCTTAACGACCCTGATTTTGAACAGCATATGGCGGAAGGCAACAAGCCTCTGATGAGGCGGCAAGACGTCGAAGACATGCACGGTGGGCCTGGAGAGCCAGGGCCTGCCGGTCGTGATAAAACTTCTCCGCCGTCCAGGACTCAGCCCACGAAGCATGACAAAACCGGTCCGGACATGGAAAACATCATGAAGAGTTTTGAGAAAATGTTCGGCAACTGATCACGGGGCAATTTGGTAAAATATAGCAGATTACAGGGTACAGCAGATACCAGGCGGTGTAAGGGCATGCCTCTTACTCCGTATACTTCCAGGACCGGACAGCACGGCTTATGCCTTACCCTGTGATCTTATGCAGTGTTTAACTCGGATTATTCGGTTTGCGAGTTTGCC
>DTYO01000137.1 GCA_012961845.1 Thermodesulfobacteriaceae bacterium | reverse complement strand
TTAAATCGCGAATCCCTTGCGGTTTCAAATGCCGAACATTTTTCGTTGAATGCGTCGCACCTTTTCGGTGCAGATTTTAACTCACCATGCTTTATATAACCACTGTAATTTAAGTCAATTATTTTTGCTTGGCTTATGAACCGAATTATCCGGGTTCAAGTCTCAATACACAGGCAGCCGGCAGCCGGCCCTGCATTAGAACCGAATCCGTTTCAGGATTCACGGCACGAGCCGGCCTGCTTTCCACCTGTCAGCATCCTTCCACTTGTCGTGCTGCACCCGACCTCGACTTCATTTTCACGACATCTCCAGCTGAGGGAACAAAAGCTTTTCTGCTCTTCAACAGGATGCATTTCTGCTTCTTCGGGTCACACCAGATGACATCCGCCTCTTCGGAGAAAAAATCCGCCGGCATTTTCTCGAGTTCCTTCTGACCCGTATATATGCCCTTGACCTCTGCCATGATCTTTCCGGTGGTACGAGTCTTGATTATGACCCCCTGACCGACAGTGACTTTTCCCTTCAGCCTTCCTCTTATTCCCACCACCCGGTCGACTTTTCTGTCTTCGCCACGCTCCCAAATCAGTTTTTCGTCCAGGAGCTCTTTCAGTACCGTGCACAACTCCGTGCCGGTTTCTACTACTGCCGCTGTCCCCCTGGAGCTTGCCGCCTCGCTTCCCTGCGGTACTGCAGCCCATGCAATTGCCAGTATGATCAGTGCCATATAGAGCAGATGCATATTTCTCATTTCTGTTCTCCTTTCTTTACATCGTGTTTCCCGGCATGACATCCCCTGCACTTGACCGGGCCGTGCGCTTTTTTTGCCTTCTTCATATTGACGTGACATTGCCTGCACATGGCATGGTAGTACTTCTTCAGATGCTCCGGACCTCCTGAGCCTTTCATGACTTCACTTATCCGCTCACACGGCTGCCTGCCGGTAATATCCTGCTTTGAGGCTGCTCCATGGTGACAGGCCCTGCATGTGAAATCGTCGTGATATTTTACTGCCGAGTATTCAGAATTCCCTTTGAGGTATCCGGCGCTGTGGGCTTTATGGCTGAATCCGACCACCTTCTTCTTGTCAGCAGGCCATCCTTTCACGCCAGGACACCCTGCCTGGATATTGATATCCATGATGTCCGGAATGCCGCATGAACCTGCACTGGCCGATGTATTACCTCCGACGACCAACAGCATGCATGCAAGGGCTGCAACTGTCGCAGCCAGCCTCCTTCCATTGATTTTGTCCATTAACTTGTGATCGTTTTCCTGTGGCCTGTCCTTCATGTTTTTCTCCTTTCAGAACTGTAGATGAATTATTGAATTTCTATGCCGAAGCCCTTCCGTTGCCGGTCCGGCTGTGTCAGCGGCCGCCTGACATGTTCAGACTTTAAAGGTTTTTTTTCGTGAAAAACAGACGATATCGGGCGATATCACCCTGATGTAGCCCTATGTCTACCTGCATCCGGCCCTGGAAGACCGGCCCGAATCATCCGGACAGCGATCAGATGCCCTGTGCTCCTGTTGCCCTCCCCCCTCTATTTGTTATATTGGTCAGGAAACCAGCCTGCCGTAAAAACAGATTTCATTACAAGGCGAACAGGCTGTATTTGACGTAATACACTGACCTGTATCTGCCTGCAGGAGTAGCAGGTGCAGGACAGAGGGCATGAAGGCGTACTACCCCGTTGCCCCGCAAGACAGCAGACAAGAGCACTTCGTGACCAGAGACGTGAAATCAGATCGGCCGGCTGCCGGAAGCATGGCAATGGTAAAAATCGACGGGACCATGGTTCGCAGAATCCGGGAGTCCCGCGGCCTTACGCAGCTCTATATCGCTACTGCTGTAGGCGTAACCACTGATACGGTTTCCAGATGGGAAAACCGGCGCTATCCGTCCATAAAGCAGGACAATGCACTTAAACTTGCCCAGGCATTGGAAGTCACCCTAGAAGAAATCATTGAAAATCAGGGTGAGCAGAAAGAAGAATCGGCGGCAAGACCTGCTAAAGACGATGAAGACCACAGGGACTCTTCGGAAACCGAATCAGGCTCATTGCTGAAGAGACGCGGCCGCGGCATTTATGCCATGACAGCACTGCTTTTCCTGTCAGCCGCAGTTGCTGTTTTCTGGTGGTATTTTTTCAGCGAAGCCCCTGTCAACATCCATGCTGCAAGGCTGCTGCCCGCACACGCGGCTCCCGGCCAGTCTTTTCCGGTAGTCATCCGCATAGACTCGGGCAAAGGGAATCCGGTATCCCTTATTCTGCGTGAATACTTTCCTGCCGGGATCTCCATAATCGAGGCCACCCCGTCTTTTACCCGCTCAAACGACACCAAGGGCCATATCAAATGGATCGGCCGTACCGGCCGTACCGCAACCAGTTTTTGTTATCTTGCCAGAACAGCCCCCGAGACGGCTGTGGGCACAGAGTTTGAGTTCAATGGCAGGGTCACGGCAAGGAAAGGGCGCAGCATATCTCACCCTGTCTTCGGATCCAGCAGGCTCAGAATTGAACCATTCCACTGGGCCGACTCCGACAGGGACAACCGCATTGACGACGAAGAAATCCTCAAGGTCTATGACGAACTCGGAAATATTGAAAAATTAGCCCTGGAAATCGGCACGATAGAAAAGATATGGTCTGGAAATGGATATAGATGGGACAGAAACACCAGGAGTTTCCGTGTCCTGCAGCAGGAAACAGAAGAGTCCACAGGAGATCACTGACATGTTTACAGAAGGAATCAGTCGGCCGGCCTGTTCGTTATGGGTAAAATTGCTGATCCTTGCCCAGGCCATACTCTCTCCTGCCCTGCTGCCTGCCGACATGAATGCAGGCAGCCTGATTCAGGCAGAATATGTCCAGGCCCAGGGCAGCAGGATAGTACTTCTCTTGAAAGTCAACGCACCCGCCGTCAAGGCCGTAATCATTACCCAGTATCTGCCGGAAGGGGTGGCGATAACCAGTGCCGCCCCCCGGCCGAACTCTTTTGATGCAAAACATGCCAAGGCCAAATGGCTGCTCAGGGATCCGGGCAAAGGATCGTTTAAAATATCCATGGAACCCGACCGCCCCCTGAAGGCCGGAGAAGTAAGGGCTGAGATCAGATTCAGAGATCCTTCGTCGGGCACATTGACGACCCTGTCGATACCGGGAAAATAGAACTGTTATCCTTGTTGACCCGGCAGTACAAATCAAGGCAGTTACTCTGTCTGCCGACGGAAACCCCATTCACATTTACTTGAGGAATCCCTGTATGATCCTGTTCACAGCCTCGTCATATTCCAGGCCGAGTGTCATGAGCTTCACAAGCTGATCATTTGCCATCTTGCCTATGGCCGCCTCGTGGGTCAACTCGGCTTCAGGGTGCAGACTCCTTAGAGCGGGTATGGTTTCGTTGGTGCCATTATCCATTACGATGGCATCACATTCCAGATGGCCGTAGCACTTGGCCCTTGCCTCCAGAGTCGCATAAAAATCCTGCCTGGAATCCCCCTTGATCACCGATCGTGAAATTAGTTCCGCTGTACTGTCCGTTCCCTGAAGGAGTATCGTGTTCTTGGAAACAGCTGTCTGGCTGCCGTCAGTCATGACCCTTTCGGTGATAAGCAGAGAACTCTTTTCGGCGAGGGTCGCCTCGTTCAGCCTGTTGGCCTCGTCCACTCCGCCTATCTGGGTGAGCTCCATCTCAGCATGTGAACCGGTGTCCAGAAAAACCTTTGTTACAGGATTCAGGGTCCGCTTACCATTGCCGGAGCCTGTCGCGTAATGTTTTTCCACATATTTGACCCTGGCATTTTTCCCTACATGAAACTCGTGAACCCCTGCGTGCCCTTCAGGCTTGTCCGAGCCGCAATGGATCCCGCAGCCGGCTATTATAGTGACATCCGAATCTTCTCCTACGAAGAAGTTGTTCGTGACCACATCGAACAGATCCGCCTGGCTCAGGATCACAGGAATGTGGACCGATTCGTTGACAGTGCCGGGCCTTATGTGGATATCTATTCCGGTATTGTCCCTGTTTGTGACTATCTCTATGTTTGCTGACACTTCCCTTGCCAGGAGTTTTCCATTTTTCCTGATATTGTAGGCGCCCTTGGGCAATCCCTCAAGCTCAGCAACGGATCTCAGCAGTTCTTTATCTATGGCATCTAACATCGGCTTCTCCTTTACAGATATCACCCCAGGAGCAGAAATCCATGCTTTTCAGAAACGGCATGATGCTCTTCATATCTCCTGTCCGGGCTATCACACCGTCTCTTATCAGCACCACCTCATCAGCAGCCTCGAGAAACTTCTCGTTATGGCTTATCACGACTGTGGTGGTATCGTGATCCCTGCATTCCTTCGCGATAAGATCGACCATGGGTCCTATGGTCCAGAGGTCGATGCCTGTATCAGGTTCGTCATATATGGCAAACCTTGGATTTCTCGCAATGGTGGTGGCAAGTTCTATTTTCTTTATCTCACCGCCTGAAAGCTTGTTGTCCACAGGCTTGTCAAGAAAATCCATGGAGCATATACCCACCCTGGCAAGGATCCCGACCAGCTTGTCTTCATCTGAAATACCTGCAGAAATAGACAGGAGGTCCCTGAATGTCATGCCCTTGAACCGGGCTGGATGCTGGAAACTGAACGCTATGCCCTTCCTGGCCCGTTCCGTTAGGGACAGTCCGGTAATATCCTCTCCTTCAAAAAGAATCAAACCTGAAGCAGGCCGGTTTATCCCCATGATGAGTTTGGAAAGGGTGGTCTTACCACAACCGTTAGGGCCGGTGACGGCATAGAATTTCCCCCGCTCAAATGTAAAAT
>DTYO01000136.1 GCA_012961845.1 Thermodesulfobacteriaceae bacterium | reverse complement strand
TCAAAACTGCCGGAAATGTTGGGCACTTGAGTCCGAAAAAGGCTCGCAATTTTACTGAACCAGCTGTGTTGTCAAGGGTTTGAAATATCCTGAGTATGCCTGCGATCTCGATGTGTTGCATCTTCAGCAAACTTGCGAGCTGCGTGATCCGGGATTATTACAAAGTAAGCCATGTGACAGGATCGGGCTCCGTACCGGCATTGACCGTCAGTATTTCAGATTTACAATGGAGGATAGATGTTTCCAATCCAGGATAGTGTTCCCAGACGATGTCCGCCGCTCATGACATGGGGCCTCATAACGGTAAATGTGCTTATATTTTACCTAGAGACTGGAATATCTGAACCTGAACTGGAGAGACTCATTTACGGGTATGGGATAGTCCCTGCGAAAATCACCGATTACCTGGACTGGAATGGTATCGGGGGAGTTTTTTCAGATGCGATAATGCCCTTTTTTACTTCCATGTTCATTCACGGCGGCTGGGTACATATTATCGGCAACATGTGGATACTATGGATATTCGGTGACAACGTGGAAGATGAAATGGGACCGTTGCGTTTTCTCATTTTCTATCTTCTGTGCGGGCTGTGTGCCGGTATAGTTCATGTTGTTTCAAATCCGGGATCGCTGATCCCGACTGTAGGTGCTTCAGGGGCCATAGCCGGCGTCATGGGCGCATATTTTGTGCTTTTCCCCAGGGCACGAATAATCATGATGATTCCTATATTCATATTTCCGTTTTTCTTTGAGATTCCTGCCTATTTCTTTCTTGCATACTGGTTTGTACAGCAGGTTTTCAGCGGAGCCATCTCTCTTGTAGCTGCAGGCAATGTGAGCGGAATTGCCTGGTGGGCTCATGCTGGCGGTTTTATTTTCGGAGTGATAATACATCGTCTGTTTATTTATGTTCGTCCGGTTCCGTGCAGAAGGAATGACTCCATGATGGACCATCCATGGGGTATCTGGTCCGGCGGTGAACGGTTCTGACGAAATCTGAGGAGGTGTTTGACATGGGTCCAGTGGACATCATATGGATGTTTTTTGTCATTTCAGCACTTCAGCCTGTAATCAGGCAGAAGATGCTAGAAGCTGCCAGACAGAGGATGATTGCAAAAATTGAGAAGGAACGTGGGACAAGGGTGATCATGCTGGTCCACAGGCAGGAGACCATGAGTTTTCTCGGCTTTCCGGTAATGAAATATATTGATGTAAACGACTCGGAGCAGGTCATCAGAGCAATTCATCTTACCGATCCGGATGTTCCCATCGACATAGTTCTTCATACACCAGGCGGACTGGTGCTGGCAGCACTTCAGATTGCACGGGCCGTCAAATACCATAAGGCCGGAGTTACCGCAATAGTGCCACATTATGCCATGAGCGGGGGGACCCTGATAGCTCTTGCCGCTGATCAAATAATAATGGATGAACATGCTGTTCTCGGGCCCGTCGATCCCCAGCTGGGCCAGTTTCCTGCGGCATCCATGATACGGGTAAAGGAGGAGAAACCCATAGACAGAATAGAGGACCAGACTCTGATCATGGCAGATATGGCGGAAAAGGCCCTGAAACAGATGAAGGAGGGAGTGTCTGAGCTTCTGAGCGGAAAGATGGAGTCCGGGAAAGTGGCCGAGCTGGCAGACATATTGTCGCAGGGTCACTGGACACATGATCACCCGATAACCTGGCAGACAGCCAGTGAAATGGGGCTTCCTGTCCATACAAAAATGCCCCATGAGTTCTACCAGCTCATGAACCTCTTTCCACAGCCTGTCCGGCAGCAGCCCAGTGTAGAGTTCCTACCCATACCAAAACACGGCGGTCAAGGTTCAGGAGGAGAAAACAAAGGTTGACATCACCAGTTAAGCAGTATTCCCGTGAATCCAATCAACAGTCCGACTGCCAGATTGATCAATTTTATCCGGATGAAGTCTCTTCTAGATTTTGCAAGTACAGGCGACATTTCATGACCGTCCTGGACGATGGAACTGGCAAGAAGGATGCTCAGGGGAACTGCACCACTGGCATATAGGGTCTCACAAATGCCATATTAAGACCTGATTCAGGTATCAGACCTATGAGAGCAGCAACGGCCAGAACTGCCAGCTGGTTGTTTTGCAGCCAGTCTTCCGAGTGGAGCATATCCACCATTATTTGCATAAGGAGCAGGGAACCCAGGGTCCATAGAAACACCCTGGGGACATGGACTAGGGCCACGTGTTTTCATAGATGTTCTTCTATGAAGTGGTTCGGAACTGTAGATACGATGAAGACCGCCACCAGGGAGACGGTGAGCAGGGTGATTTTGATCCAGTTCCAGTGTGGCGGTCCCAGGTATCCGATAAAGAGTTCCAGGATGAACAGTACCAGTATGACAGCCAGTATCTCCCTGGAAGGAAAACAGCGGCTCCACTGCTTTCTGATAGACTGCCATTCCAGACCTGCAAATGGCTTCTTCTTTGTGGAGCTGAAAATCGTGAGGACAGCACAGCCGGCTTTCCGCTCTTTCTCCAGCTGCAAGGTCGGTGAGGAAACCAGCGGCAATTCGTACTGTCGGCAGGACGATAAAGATCAATGCAGCCGTATGGGGTATCATGGCAAGCATGACAAAAGATTCGTCTCTACTGGTTGCGATCATGCAGGGCACCAGTGCGCCAAGTTAAATGATCCTGTGAAAAAATAAACCTACAACGGCGAATGCTTCAAGGCATCCGGGTGTGGCATCTAGGAAGGCAGTCAGAAGATACTGCTTCAGCCTGCTGCCATTGAGTGCTGACTGCCAGGGGCTGGCTGTAATAATATTTATGTATTCGATTACCAGCATCATCATGAATACAAAGCTGGTTATCATGACTGCGTGAAAGAAGCTGTGTTGAAGCATGTTGATCAATTCTGCATCATCCTGCATGCTGGCCCGGTGGTTTATGCAGATCCCGTATGGCATTTCTTGACAATTTTCCAGGGTATATTTTTATTGAACTGATGGCGCGGACGCTCCGCGCCGCGCCATCGGAGCCCGCGAATTGCCATCCGCATGATGGCCGATGCTCCGCAACC
>DTYO01000135.1 GCA_012961845.1 Thermodesulfobacteriaceae bacterium | reverse complement strand
TGCGCAGTTTCGAGCTGGCGGGAGGACTCGAACCCCTAACCTGCTGATTACAAATCAGCTGCTCTACCAATTGAGCTACGCCAGCCTGAATATTCATTGCCGCACATTTTTAATCGTCTCGCTTGACTAAACAGATGATAATAGCTGGACTGGAGAAAAAAGCAAGACCTTATTTGGTTTCCGGGTTTTTTTTGCCCGCTCGATCATCTGGAAGAGCCGACTGTCCTTTCGATATCAGAGTTACCATAAACAACATTTACACAGTCTGATATGTGAAACATCGTTCATTCACTCACCTTGACGGCCTTATGGAAATACCATTCATAGACAGTCAAGCACGAAAAGAGGCGAACTAATTGATACAGTCCGCCTCTTCTGGAATCACTTCACAAAGGATAAACAGTTCCTATCCTTCTATGTTGTGTCTATTCGGTCTTTGTCCCTGTCTCTCCGGCTTCCTCTTCCTGGCCGGCTTCAGCTGTTTCAGACGGAGACACTACTGGTTTCTCCAGGCCAAACCCAGCCTGTCCTGCCCTTACATCTGCAGCCCATGCCTGGAACACATAAGCTGTTGTCCTGTAAAGCATGTGACCGAATTTGGTAAAAGGTAACGCCAAAAAGAGAGTAGCCACAGTCCCCAGATGGATCCAATATATCGGATATGCGATATACGGGATATTTGTGAGACGAATGGCCCAGGACAGGATTCCGGATGCACCCACTGCAAAAATCAGCCATATGAAATTCCAGTCCTGCTCAGAGCTCTGAAGGATTCCTTCTTTGGTTTTTTCCTCCCTCATGGTCCGGACCATCCATATTCCACCCATTAAAAGAACTGCACCAATAGTCCCGAAAATCTTAACCGGATGCCAGAAGGCATACGGTGAATGGAGGAATCCTGCATGGAAGATATTGCCCAGGACATCTGCAAATATTACTCCCAGAGAGGTGGTAATAAACAGAAAGACAAATCCCCAGAGCACCCACTTATGGCCTTTGGCTCTCTCTGCCGTCTGACCGCATTTTTTGAACCTTTCATGAGCGAGTATCTCTTTCACCGCAGGAACAAGATATTTTTTCAAAAGTGCGCTGAGAGAAGGAGCCGGCATTGTTCCTGTATAGGATTCTCCCAACCCCGCCCCTTTTGAGATATCCTGCCAAAAATTGACCACTCCCTTATAGCTCACAAACGCTACAAAACCAGCAAGAGGAAGAAACAGAATATCTATTGGAATGACGCTGAGAAAAAGATGATATTCAACTTTTCCGTCTTCAGTCACTGGAAACGGGAAAGAATGCCCGGTAATCAGGGACCATATAAACCCCATGATAAGAACAGCGACGATAGAAGCGATGCCCACGCCTATCATTCCTCTGGAAGTACTCATCATGTCTGCCAGCGCCTTGGGTTCAGCATAATAGCGAATCGCGTTGGCCCTTATCGCTCCAAGCACATCACCGGGCTTAGCGTCCCTTGGACAGTATGCCGAGCAGTCACCGCACTGGTGACAAAGCCACACGTCTGCATCTCCCGACACCTTGGATGCCATACCCCACTGCGCCCACAACATCTCCTTTCTTGGAAAGGGACTTTCAGGGGTGGAGAGAGGACATACGATGGAACAGGTAGCACACTGATAGCATCGGTTAACAGTATCACCACCCGCATCCATCACGCCCTTTACGAACGCGAGATCCGGCTCCAGTTTCTTAAAATCAGCCATTTTACCTACCTCCTGCTACCAGCCTTTGAATGGATTAGGTCCAAGCCCAAGTATCTCTTCAGCAAACTCATTTATGATACCAGGGACTTTATCGTACTCGTCTATGGCTACCTGTGCAAGTTTCGCCCTTTCTGTTTCCATTCCGAGTGATGTAAGAGTTTCACCTACATTATCCATTCTCCGTTCGGCAAGCTCACTGCCCTTAACGAAATGGCACTGGTAGTCATCCCCAAACTTGCACCCAAGAAGCAGCGCTCCGTCCATTCCACTGGACATGGCATCCTTGATCCAGGCAACATTGACCGATCCAAGGCAGCGGACCGGGATGATCCTTACAAGAGGCGACCAGCTCAGGCCTTTCTGAGCAGCCATGTCAAGAGCTGGATAGGCATCGTTTTCACATGCAAAAGCGATAATCCTGAGCTTATCGTCGTCATCATCAGGAACCTCTATAGATTTTATCATGGACCCTACGACGTCTATATTGTAATCCTTGAATCCAATTATACGCTCAGGGCAAGCCCCCATACATGTACCACAGCGTCTGCACCTGGTAGGATTGGGCTTTGGAGTCCCTTTTTCATCGTCGTCCAAGGCTCCGAACGGACATTCCTCCGTACACCGCTTGCATTGAGTACACCTTTGGAAATAGAAATCAGGAAAATCAAAATCCCATGTCCTCGGATGTACAGCGTGCCCTTCTACAGCAGCCTGAATGCACTGAATAGCTTTCAATGCAGCTCCGGTGGCGTCCTCTATCGACTCATCAATCGTCATCGCACGCCTTACACCACCTGCTGCGTAAATTCCGGTACGCCTTGTCTCATATGGGAAACAGATAAAATTGGAATCGCAGTAACCGCCAAACAGATCCAGGTCCCTGAAGGCAGGACCCTGCCGGTATGCCAAATTGACCACCGCCTCATCCCTAGTGGTTGGAACCATTCCGGTAGCCAGCACGACCATATCCACATCTACTGCGACATCCTCTCCCAGAATGGTATTCTGGACCTCTACTGTCAGGCCGCCTGAATCGTTTTCCTTCACCTGGGTAACAGCACCTTTGGTAAGGAAGATCCCCGGATCGTTCTGCATTCCCCTGTAGAAATATTCATACTCACCAACAGCCCTCATGTGCTGATAAAACACATAGGCCTTTCCATCCTCAGGCTGATCTTCTCTAAGATACTTAGCCTGTTTAAGTGAGACAATACTGGTAACTGCAGAGGCATATGGAAAATCCGCGTCATCATCAGCACCGCCCGGACTCTGCACAAAAGCAACGGATTTGACTTCCTTACCGTCAGACGGGCGGGTAACCTTTCCTTTCTTGGCCATGGCCTCGAACTGACAATTGGTTACAACATTCGCATTTCCCCAGGCTAAGTGCGGAAATTCGTCATCTGCGGGCTCATATGGTTTCCAGCCAGAAGCAAGCACAACCGCACCGAAGATTTCGGCTCCGGGATCTTCTGACATATAATCATGACGACCTTCATTCTTCTCGTCGAATTTCTTCTTCTGGTCTTCAGCCGAGAGCTCATTTCCATTTTCGTCAAGCTTTTCCTCTTCAGTAAGAGGTACCGGCGCATCCCATTCACTTTTGGACCCTGTCGCCTTCAGACTTGCCCTGAACTGCCCAGGTACTCCGCCCAGCCTGGCTATCTCGGTGCCTGTCTTGACTGTGACCCAGCTTTCGGAATTGACCCTTGAAATCAGATCCTTAACTACAGTGTCTGCCAACTGTTCATAATCAGGTTTGGAAGGGAACCCTTTGCGGCAGCCAGCTACCCTGCCTCCAAGCTCAGCCTCTCTTTCGACTATTGTGACTTCGTGACCTGCTTCTGCTGCTTCAAGAGCGGCTGTCAGACCAGAAACTCCGCCCCCAATGACGAGAATTCTGCTGCTAGCATCTTCCATCTTGTCAGGCTCAGGCAGTTCAGCCTTCTCCATCTTAACCACTGACATCCTGATATAATCTTCTGCCAGTTCCTGCACATGCTCCTTCTGTGCTTCAGCATCCTCTGCCTCAGAATCAATTTTGTGACTCCACGCAACAAGCTCCCTAAGGCTGGCTCTCTCAACAAGCACTCCGGGGAAATCAAAATATTCAAAGGAATATCTCGGTGAAATACCTGCAAGTATGACAGCATTCACTCCCTCATTGTCTATGTCCGCCTTTACAGCCGCGGCTCCTTCCTTTGAATACAGGTCCTCGTGTGTTTTTACAATTTCCAAGCCGAGATCACCGGTAGCCAGTTCAACAAGCTTCTCTACATCTATAGCCTCGGCGATTCCATCTCCAGTATAAATATATAGTCCGATTTTTCTTGACATTATTTTGCCCTCCTGATGGTCTGGATTGCCTTCAAGGCAGCGGCGGTAGCACTCTGGGCAGAAGAAACCACATCTACTGGCCTCTTGGCACATCCGCAGGGAATGATTCCGTCTGTGGGCACCACAAAGCCATCCGAATCATATTGTATTCCTGATACCTGGTTTTCTGCACCGGCTGGCTGCATCCCCGTTGCAAGTACTGCCAGATCGACTTCCTGCTCTATCCGACCCCCACCAATGGTATCTTCCGCTACCAGCACTACACTGTCAGGTTTGGATCCCTGCTGTAGTGCGGCAACCTTGCCCTTTATGAAATGAACCTTCGCATCTTCTTTTACCGAGGAATAAAATTTTTCATATTTCCTTCCCGGAGAGCGTATGTCGATATAAAATACGTAAATCTCCGTGTCAGGTGACTGCTCCCTCAGATATTTTATCTGTTTCAGTGTGGCCATACAGCAGATATAGGAACAAAAGCCCAGGTGATTTTCGTCTCTGGACCCTGCGCACTGTATGAAACCGACTGTTTCAGGTTCTTCATTGTCAGACGGCCTGACGATTTTTCCCCCTGTCGGACCGGATGGCGAGGCCATACGCTCCACCTTCATATTGGTCACTACGTTTTGATGCTGCCCGGGTTCCAGATTTTCAAGCTTATCAGGATCATAAGGCTTCCATCCGGTGGCGACTATGATTGCCCCTACATTCAGTTTGACCGTTTCGGCTTTTTGATCGAGATTCACATGCCCGGCCGGCATGGCGGCCTTGATTTTTTCTGCCTCTTCCGTTCCAAGAATGGAGGCGTCAAGTACACACTGATTGGGAAATGCCATAGGGTGAGGCTTGTAGATAGGCTTCCTAGTATTGAGACCGAAATTGAAGTCGTTTGATACCTCTGACGTTGCTGCCTCTTCACCCTGAGAACAGCTGGTACATTGCGGCGTGGTATATCTGGGATTTACCTTGACCGTGACATCAAAGTTCCCCGGGCCTCCGGCCACAGACTCAACTTCCGCCAGCGTATAAAATGTAATCCTGGGACTGGTCTTTATTCTCTTGAAATTTATCTCCAGACCACAGGTTGGAGGACATATCTTCGGAAAATACTTGTTGAGCTGGGCCACTCTGCCTCCCAGATAGCTCTGACTCTCCACAAGATATACCTCATATCCCATTTCTGCGGCTTCTACGGCTGCAGTCAGTCCGCTGAAACCTCCGCCCAATACGAGTATGCTTTCACTCATATCCCCGCTCCTTTAATAGTTTAGATTTATACCAGAAATTAGGAATTGCGAATTAGCTACTAACACGCCAACCTACAAAAAGCTATCATTTTCTGCTCCCCAATTCCCAATTCCTAATCTCCAATTGCAAAAAATCCAGGCGCCGTTTTACCGGCACCTGGATATTATTATCCTCTACACAGTAATCCCCTCACAATTTCAATGTGATTTACGGGACGATCTTGTGCAGTTTTTTCTTGAATGTGGACCATTCCCCAGTTTTCGGATCATACTTGGAGTTAACGAAACACAGCCATCCGCCATCGTCCATGTCAGTAGAGCTTGCTTCAGGGAAGTCTCCACGATAGTAGAATCCTGGGTAACGGCTCTCTTCACGGAACTGGATGTGACGCAGATGATCCTCAACACACCAGATGCGATGCAGGTTTTCCCAGGCACGGACCAGTTCGTGCAGACCACCAGCAGCCATCTTCTCTG